>JALYRS010000067.1 GCA_030855135.1 bacterium
GTTATATAAACTACCGCTCCGAGTATCCAGAGCGGCAATTTATTAGTAAGTAGAAACCGAGTAACAAGTTGTTTAGTAGCTAAACTTTCTAATCAGTCCCACTACCCTGCCCTGAATCTGAACGTTAGTAGCGTAAATAGGACTCATGGCAGAGTTAGCTGGTTCAAGACGCACCCGCGTGACTTCTTTATAGAATCGTTTCAAAGTGGCCAGCCCATTATCAAGTAGCGCCACCACAATGTCACCATTGTTGACATCTTGGGTTTCTTCAATCACCACATAGTCGCCTTCATCAATGTGATCTTCAATCATCGATTTACCTTTGACCTGTAAGACGTACGAACGTTTATTACTCGAGACCATCTCTGGTGAGACCTTAAAGCTAGCATTGGGATCGGTGTGTGGCTCAATTGGTGAGCCGGCAGCAATGTACCCTAATAGTGGTAAATCGACACTCTCGGTCATTTTGAGGAATGTCCGGTCAATGAGCTCGATTCCTCTGACAGCCCCCTCAAATTTACGGATAACTTTTTTTCGCTGAAGTGCCTGCAGATGCTCATGAACGGTAGCTAATGAAGAGACACCCAGAGCATTGGCAATTTCTTGTAAGGTGGGAGCATACCCATTTTTTTGAATATACTGGGCAATAAAGTCCACAATCTGGCGTTGGCGTTTATAAAGAGTGATCGGCATGAGAATCCTTTGGTATAAATTGATAATAAAAAGTACTAATGGCCGGTCTTTGTTTGGGCGTAACAAATCCGAATGTATATACACAATAACCGAAAGGATAGCGAAGCATCAATTACATCTTAATGTATCAAAAGGAGGTAAAAAACAGGGATATTTAGATAAGTGCCCGACCAGTCATGGTTTCTGGTTTAGGCAAGTTCATTATTTTCAAGATAGTGGGGGCGATATCAGCTAGGATACCAGTAGGCAACATGCTGGTTTTTCCCATGTACTGCTTACCAATAATCATTAAGGGTACAGGATAGATAGAGTGCTCGGTGTCAACTTCTCCAGTAGCGTTGTTGATTAATTCCTCGGCATTACCATGGTCAGCCGTAATTAAGACGACACCACCAACTTGATACACATCTTGAACAATCTGACCAACTACTTCGTCAAGAATTTCACATGCCTTGATGGTGGCGTCCAGATTTCCGGTATGTGCCACCATATCAGCACTGGCTAGATTACAGATTACACAGTCGTACTCGCCAGTGGCAACTCGTTTACGGAGTTCGGCAGCAATCTCTCTAACACTCATCTCCGGAATTTCATCATAGGATTTGGCACCTTTAGATGGAAATATCACCCGTTCTTCACCAGGAAAAATAGTTTCCTGCTGGCCGTTCATGTAGTACGTCACGAAGCGCTCTTTCTCATTCTCTGCCATCCGCAGCTGACGCAGTCCCCGATCACCAAAAACTTTGCCTAAGGGATTTCGCACAAACTGCGGTGGAAATGCGACATCTACGGGAAGTCCCTCTTCATAGCGGGTCATAGTGCTAAAGTAAAGATTGGAAAGCACTTTTTGACGGTGGAAAGTTTGACCGCCAATAGTTTGCTTAATATGTGATTTCTCGTACTTAATTGAGTACGGGTCAAAACCTTCACTTTGGAGGCCTTGCTCGAAAGTAGGTAGCACAAATGCTTTGGTTAACTCACGCGGTCGGTCGATTCGATAATTAAAAAAGATCACCGCGTCGTTGTCAGAGATGGTCACGATTTGGTTATCACTACTACACAGTGACATTGGTTCTAAAAACTCATCAGTGATGCCTTGGTCATACTGCTGCTGGATGGCAGCCAAAGGATCGGGCGTACAGATCTCCGCTCCAATAGTGAGAGCATTGTACGCTTTCTCAACTCTCTCCCAACGCTTATCACGGTCCATGGCATAGTAGCGACCCATTAAGGTGGCAATTTTACCGACGCCGGCTCTTAAGCAAAAATCCTGTAACTGTTGGATGTAGGTGATACCAGCGGTAGGCGGTGAATCACGGCCATCAGTAAAGCCATGGATATAAACTTCAGTCACTTGATTTTGCTGACAGAGATTTAACAGTGCATATAAATGCTCAATATTTGAGTGAACACCACCTGAGCCAATTAGACCCATGAGATGGAGCCGAGAACCATGCGCCGTAACGTGCTCAAAGGCTCGTAAAAAGGCCTCCTTGGTGTTAAAGCTGCCATCAGCAATTGACATGTTAATACGGGGTAAATCTTGGTAGACAATGCTGCCGGCACCAATATTGAGGTGGCCAGTTTCGGTGTTGCCATCTTCGCCTTGTGGTAGGCCCACGGCCGCGCCACTAGCAGCCAACTGGGTATGCGGAAAAGAGAGCCAGTATTTATTCATATTTGGTGTTTTAGCGCGAGCAATGGCATTACCAGCATTATTGGGACCGATACCCCATCCATCGAGTACGAGTAGTACCACTGGTTTTGGGCCACTGTATGACTGACGGGGAACTGTTTGGTTAAAAGGTTGCCCGGTGATGATTGGCTGAAGTTGGGTTTGAGAGTTTTCGGTCATGGCAGGTTACTTAACCAGGCTGAGCAGAGAGCTCCTGAAATATCTTACTTAGGCGGTTGTACTTGGCAACCCGTTCACCTCTATTAGGCGGACCAAATTTGCAGTAATGTGCGCCGGCACCAACTGCTAGATCCGCTATGAAGTCATCGTTGGTCTCACCACTGCGATGGGACATGACAACTTGCCAACCTGCTTGTTTGGCTAAGTTAATAACTGCCATCGTTTCAGAAATAGTGCCCACTTCGTTAGGTTTGATAGAGATGCCATTGCAGGCTTTCTCTGCGATAGCTTTTTGTGTTCGCTCTAAATTGGTGGATAAGAAGCTATCGCCCACAATGGTACTAGTTTCACCTAACTCAGCGGTAATTTTTTTCCAACTGTCCCAGTCATCATCATGAAAGGGATCTTCGATTAAGAAAACCTGATAGAGAGTTCGTAGGGAACGATAATACTCAAGCAGATCCGTAGCTGTATACCCTTGTGCGCGATCTTTAAGTGTGTACTTCCCACCTTCATAGAATTCATTAGAAGCCATATCAACGCCAAAAAAGAGGTCTTGGGCAAACGTGTATTGAGTGGCTTTGACAGTCTCCACCAGGAGTTCAAATGCATCAATATTGTTATATAAATTAGGGGTAAAACCTCCGACAACTCCCACTGAGTGGATGGCTCCTTTGGCAATGAGTACTTCTTCAAGTTTGTGAAATATAGTCACGCCTAGATTCAGTGTATCTGGATATGCTAGATAACTGGCCGGGATTAATTGAAACTCTTGGATATCAAGATTATCAGCCCCATGATGACCACCGTTTATTAATGTGAAGACGGAAGTGGGAATATGGAGTGTTTCTGAGACGGCATATTTTTGGTGGATATAGTAATACAGCGGCAGATTTAAGCTAGCTGCGGCCGCTTTGCAGATGGCAATAGAAACAGGCAAGGTGGCATTTACGCCGAGTTTACTCTTATTTTGTGTGCCATCAGTATCAATCAATAACTGGTCTATCCCTTGCTGATCTGTGGGATCGTGTCCTATTAAAAGTGGCGCTAACGTACTATGAATAGTATTTATTGCAGTACTCACACCTTGACCGGCCATCCAACTGCGATTGTTATCACGAATTTCTTGGCCTTCGTACTTACTTTTAGAGACACCAGAAGCAACACTGGCCGTCACAGTTACACCCGTATCTAACCAGACAGTGCACTCTACGGTAGGCATACCGCGCGAATCTAGTATTTCTCTGGCATAAATGCCTTGTATGGTTGCCATATTATTGGTGTCTAAATTCTTTATTTGTCTGCTCTATATCTAGTAATCGTTGTTTCATTACTGAAGCTTGTTTACTGGCAACAGTAATACTGAAACCTGCGTCTATAAGAACCTCGAGTATCTCTGTGTGTCCTTCATCAAGCTGAAAAAGTATGTTTGCTGGCACTTCAAACTGCGCTGATTTCATCGAAGATGTGAAAGAGTTCACGATGAACTCCACGGTTTTTCGAGTAAGCGGATACTGACTCATGAGCGCTACTTGGCTCGGATCGATACCCGAGCAAAGAGCATGAATCTGTTTAAGATTAACATAAATACCCTGGGGATTGTGCATAAGATATGCAGAGAGATTAAAAAGGTTCTCAAGTGTTGAGATTTCCCACCATAATGCTGGCTGCCAAACAGAGTGGCTGAACCATGCGGTGATTTTCTTATTTAGTAACTCAAGTTCCCAGGGGGCCCGAGTAAAAGGCACCACAATGCTGATAGATCGCTTGAGCGTTTTTTGCAACTGCAAGACGGCTTGTAACTCAAAATCGAGTAATCCAGTCGCTCGTAAGTACCGGGTAGCTCCTCGATAACCCAGCAAAGGATTTTCCTCAGCCGTTTCATAGCGATTACCATGCTTAAGTGATAGAAGTTCGAGTGAATCGAGTTGTGAGAGTTTATATAGGACTGCAGTTTGGCTGGTGAGCAGCTCTGGTTCTAACTTTTGCAACCAGTTAGTTATAAAAGACGATGATTGGTTATTATTAATAATGGCTTGAGGATGGAGGCCTTCTTTCATTAACTGCCACTCTAGATGGCAAATCACACCATCCACATGAGGTACCGCTGTAGCCAATAGCTCCGGGTTCCCCACTGCCGCATATAATCTGGTAGTTATATCACCGGTTTTTGCGAACGAGATCGAGTCATTCGCAAAAACTTTGCCATTCGTTGCATCAACAGTTATTGACTGGTGCTGATGTACTCGTTTGGTAACATTCTTTGCATTGCCAATAACGGGAATTGCTTGAGCACGGAAAAAACTGAGTAAAGTAGCAGAGAAGCTGCTTTGCTCAGTCACAATTGCTGCAATTC
>JALYRS010000027.1 GCA_030855135.1 bacterium
CCGTATGGGCTGCGCCATATGTGCCATCATAGCCCGCATGCATGTCGCTATCATGTCCCCACTCAGTAATATGTAACTCCAGTGTTGGCTCAAGCTGTGGATACTTGGTTAGCCAACTGCGGATCTCCACCATATCCGTTCGGTACTCATCAATTTTTAGGTTATAGCGATGCCAGGAAAAGAAATCAAAGCGGACATTATTTTTGGTCGTAAAATCGGCCAAAGCCACAAACCAGTTTTTATACAGTGCAGTGGTGGCTGCACCACCTAACTTAAACGGTTGTACGCCCCGCGCGTTGGCCGCGCCACGCGCTGAAGCAGCATATAACTGGATATAACTCTTATTTCCACCATAGTGCCAGCCACCGAATAAATCGGGCTCGTTCCAGACTTCATAATACACATCACGGGTTTTTCTCGTGCCACTAATATGCTCAATTGTTTTTTGGACTACCAACTGCCAGTCTTCCCACCGTTGGGGTTTGCCCACGATATCACTGTCGGAAATAACTGGCGGCATATACGACAGGGAAATATACGGCTTGGCTCCCACCGCTGCAATATCATCCAGAATCAAATCAAGCTTAGAAAAATCAAACGTCAAGTTACCGGGAGAGCCACCCACTACATCGTAAAAGTCATACACATGATCAATCCGGATATACTGCGGCTTCAAAGCCTTCACCTGTGGCACCAACGGCTGAAGTCGCCAGGCATGATCTTCACCGCCTTGAGCTAAATATCGCCACGGTCTGGGCATCGGTCCGATCACTGCTTGGGTATCTACTTGCAGATTTGCCGGCTCGCCACTGGCTCGAGAAAAATACTCGCGGATGACAGAGAGTTGGGTGGCGCCAATGACGGTAAAGAGCGTTAATGCCGCCAGAATAAATAGAAAGAAAAGACTACGATACTTAGGGGCAGATTTTCCACGAGGCATACTTTAACTTTATCACACTCGACTGCTTGACATGTTAGCAATCAACCTCTATGATTGCTAAATACTCATCTTTTTAGCATGAGATAAGCACGACCAAAGCACTAGCTATGATTGATCTTACCGCCCGCCAAATTCTTATTCTTCGTGCCATCATCGAGGAGTTCATCGATACGGCTGAGCCGGTTGGCTCAGATACGATTGACAAAAAATTTAGTATTGGAGTGTCACCGGCGACTATTCGCAACGAGATGGTGTACCTCACCAAACAAGGGTATCTCAATAAATCCCACAGTAGTGCTGGCCGGATTCCTACGCCAGTAGCGCTCAAACTCTATGTTAATGAGTTGATGAAAGAGAAGGAACTGTCAGTAGCCGATGAAGTCTCCGCTAAAGAAAAAATGTGGAAGAGTCGTGATAATATCTTTGAACTCTTACAAGAATCAACCAGAGTTTTGGCGGAGCGTTCACACTCATTAGCTATTGTTATGACAGATGACCATCGCTTATTTCATGCAGGTTATGCCAATTTACTGCAGATGCCTGAGTTTTATGACATTAATGTAATGCGCAATGTCTTGACCTTAATCGAAGAAGCGAATTTGATGGAAGAAATCTTTACCTACGGTGCCAATGAGAACCCGGTGCAAGTCGTGTTTGGCCGAGAATTAGGCAATCGATATTTAGAGCCAATTGGAGTAATCTACATGTCCATCCATGCCGGAGGGCAAAACTGCCAAATGGGAGTCATTGGTTCAAACCGTTTTGATTATGAGTACGTGATTCCCACGATGAAGTACTTTAGAGGTTTGATCGAAGAGCTCTCAGGAGGTGCAGAGTAAAAGGAGGCTATGTCAAAGAACACTGAACCAGTTGAGTTAGATGATTTGGAGCTAGAGCTGCAGCAGGCTCAAGAAGCACTGATTGCTGCCCAAGAAAGTGAGCGACGGAGCTTGGCTGATTATCAAAATCTTGTGCGCCGGACCCAAGCTGATCGAATCAAAATGGCCAAGATGGCAAATCAAGAGCTAGTCGTCGCCTTACTTCAGCCGCTGGATCACTTGGAGCTGGCTGCCAAGCAGATTAATGATCAAGGTTTGACGATGGTAGTGACTCAGCTCTGGCAAACGCTTAATCAGCAGGGTCTGGAGAAGTTAGATATCGATGGTAAAAAGTTTGATCCAGTGTTAATGGAAGTGGTTGATAAAAATGGTGAAGGCGATGTCGTCACTTCAGTTTTACAACAAGGATATCAACTGAATGGGGAAGTCATTCAACCAGCCAAAGTAGTAGTAGGGACAGAAATAAAAAAGTAATCACTAATAAGGAGAAATATGGCTAGTACAAATACAGCATCAAAAATTATCGGTATCGATTTAGGTACCACCAACTCGGCTGTGGCCGTGATGGAGGGTGGTACACCCAAAGTCATTCCTACCGCTGAAGGCAGAAACACTTTTCCGTCAATTGTCTCGTTCAAAGGCGATGATGTGATGGTGGGCGATGTGGCCAAGCGCCAGATGGTGCTTAATCCCAAGAACAGTATTAACTCAGTGAAGCGTTTTATGGGTAGAAAACAAAATGACACGGCTGTTAAAGCTGCTATTAAACACGTCGCTTATAGCGTAGCCGAGGGTAAAGATGGTATGGCAGTGGTGGAGGTAAATGGTAAAAAATTCACACCTCAAGAAATCTCTGCAAAGATTTTAGGCAAAGCCAAAGCTGACGCCGAAGCATACTTAGGTCAACCTGTCACTCGAGCAGTTATTACGGTGCCAGCTTACTTTGATGACTCTCAGCGGCAAGCGACTAAGCAAGCCGGGGAAATCGCAGGCTTAACAGTGGAGCGAATTGTCAATGAACCTACCGCCGCAGCTTTAGCTTATGGCCTAGATAAAAAAGGCAACAAAACCATTGCAGTTTACGACTTAGGTGGTGGTACGTTTGATATCTCTATTCTGGAAATTGGTGATGGCGTATTTGAAGTTAAGTCCACCAACGGTGATACTTTCTTGGGCGGTGATGACTTTGATAGCAAGATTATTGAGTGGATTATTGCTGAGTTTAAGAAAGAAACCGGTAAAGATCTCTCTCAAGATCCTCAAGCTTTACAGCGTATCAAAGACGCAGCCGAGAAAGCTAAGATCGAGCTATCAGCGGCGCAATCAACTGAGCTCAATCAGCCATTTATCACTCAGGGTGACAATGGTCAGCCACTGCACTTAACCATGACTTTGACTCGCTCAAAGCTGGAAGAGTTAGTGGATGATTTAATTCGTAAATCATTTGAGCCAGTCAAGAAAGCTCTCCAAGACTCAAAGAAAGAAACCTCACAGATCGATGAAGTTGTCTTAGTCGGAGGTATGACCCGCATGCCTAAGATTCAAGAAGAGGTGAAGAAGTTTTTTGGCAAAGAGCCACACAAAGGTGTTAATCCTGATGAAGTGGTCGCTATTGGTGCGGCGATTCAGGCCGGTGTCATTGGTGGTGATGTCTCAGATGTCGTCTTGCTCGATGTTACGCCCTTAACCCTCGGTATTGAGACACTAGGTGGGGTCCGAACAGCTTTAATCGAGCGCAACACCACGATTCCTACTAGTAAGTCACAGGTCTTCTCGACTGCGGCTGATAACCAGACTCAAGTTGAGATCAGTGTCTTACAAGGTGAGCGCCAAATGGCTGCCGATAACAAGAGCTTAGGCCGCTTTATCCTTGATGGTATCCCCCCAGCTCCTCGAGGTATGCCACAGGTAGAAGTTACCTTCGATATCGACTCAAATGGTATCTTGCATGTGACGGCCAAAGACAAAACCTCAGGCAAAGAGCAGAAGATTACCATTCAAAACTCAACTAATTTATCAGAGGAAGAAGTTGAGCGCATGAAAGCAGACGCTGAAAAATACGCTGAAGAAGACAAGCGTAAAAAAGAGACAGTTGAGGCCCGCAACCAAGCGACCAGTGTGGCCTTTGAGATTGAGAAACAGCTCAAAGACTATGGTGATAAGTTGGAAGCCGCCGATAAGACTGCCATTGAAGAAAATGTGACCAAGCTCAAGGAGTTAGCTGCCAAAGATGAGTCTACAGTCGAAGAGCTGCAACAAGCTACTGAAGCTACTTTGACTTCGGCTCAAAAACTAGGTGAGGCTTTGCAAAAAGCTCAAGCTGAAAAAGGTGGCGGGGCTACGCCAGGAGCCACTGAAGGCGAAACAGAAAAAACTGCCGGTACTGATCCAGACAAGAAACCTGATCAAGCTGAAGAAGGTGAAGTGGTGAACTAACAACGCTTAGATCTTGTAAAAGAAAAGCCCCTCGCGAGAGGGGCTTTTTTGGTTTGGTAGAAGGAGATTATTCCAGCCTGGGTAATTTTATAATACCAAGGACATGGAGAAAGACGTACACTGCCAAAACTGCGGGAGCAGTGTAAAGCAGAATGCTAGGCAGGTTGTATCTCAGTAGGTCTGCAATAGATATTTCGCTTTCAGTTACAGCCACCTCTAAAACGCGCCAGCTCATGCCGAACGAGAAGACGCAGAGTAATACCACCAGCAGTGAACGAACGACAAGTGAAGTCATTTGAATCTCCTTGTTAATGCGCTCCCAGATATGGCGAAGTGCCATAAGGGAAAGAATTAGATAGTAATTATACCATAGTTAAGCCTATAATTTTAAAATAGCACCTCCAGGGCAGTCATTTTCCACCTTGCGTAGTCCACTCAATTTATGAGAATCTTATACAAAGCTGGTATATGCCTAAAAAACCCCATAGATTGCGCTCTTCTGCAAAACGAGCTGAATTTAATCATGAACTGTTCCGTGCAGCTGTGATATTAGTTACCTTAATGGTCGGTGTAGCGGCCGGTTTTGCTCTGACTCGGACTAATCTGGAGCTGCGTCAGCGGGCAGTCACCAGTCGTGACCAATGTGTTTCATCGAGTATTGAGACGAAAACCAAGGATGGCAAATCTATCTACTGCCAGTGCCCCACAGGACACCGAGTAGGTATGGGTGTTGCTTGCCCCAAGCTTTTACCATAGAACAAGAAGACGATTCCCATTGTGCTTTTGGGCAGTTTGATAGTAGAGTGATACCAATGAAACCCCAACCTAGGCTCAACTCAACATTATCAGTGATAATGCCGGTCTTTAATGAGGAAAAGACGGTTAAGCTGATCTTAGACAAGTTACTGGCGATTAAAGAAGTAAGCCAAGTAGTGATCGTCAATGATGGCTCCACCGATGGCACACCCAAAATTATCGACAAGCTTAAAAGTTCAAAGATCACTGTTATTCACAAAGAAAACGGTGGTAAGGGCAGTGCTCTGCGGGCGGGATTACCTTCAATCATTGGTGAGTACGTATTGATCCAAGACGCCGACCTTGAGTACGATCCGGTGGATATTCCATTGCTGTGGCAGCCAATTAAGCAGGGCAGAGCTCAAGTAGTCTTTGGATCGCGGTTCCTGGGTCCACACTCCAACTTACTTTTCTGGCATCGTAAGGGCAATGATTTTCTCAACTTCCTAGTCAATATCCTCTATAACACTACACTTTCTGATATGGAGACGTGCTATAAACTAATTCCCACCGAGTTGCTAAGGGAGTTGAAGTTAAAAAGTCATAAATTTGACATTGAACCGGAAATTACCTGTAAAATTTTATTAAAAACGATTAGAATTTATGAAGTACCAATTAGTTATGTGGGCCGTGACTTTTCTGAAGGTAAAAAAATCACCTGGCGAGATGGCATAGACGCACTTAAAGTTATTATTGGTTTACGGTTAGGAGTATTTTAATGCAAGGACTTGAGCCTATTCTCCAAGATCTCAGAATTCGCAAAGTCTCTCCCTACATCCATTGGGGTGGGACCTTGATCGATTTTGGTTGTGACTATGAGCTGACTTTAATCAATCGCGTCAAAGATAAGATGGAAAAAGTTATTGGCATCGATATTGTGAGTGAGCATAAAAAATTTGAGAATGTAGAGATTATTCCCGCTGATCTAGAAAAAAAAGTACCCTTACCGGCCAACACGGCTGATACGATTACCATGCTGGCAGTCTTAGAACACTTACCTCATCCCGATCGTGCGGTCAATGAAGCCTATCGACTGCTCAAACGAGGCGGGGTGTTTCTAGTCACTGTTCCATCTCCAAGGGTGGAAAAAATCTTACCCGTTCTGGCTAAGTTTGGCTTGGTACGGGATGAAATGATCGAGCAGCACGAGAACTACTTCACGCATGAACACTTATGTCGTCTGGCCGAAGAAGCCGGCTTTTCCTCTATTCAAGTAGAGAGTTGGGAGTTAGGGTGCAACACCTTTCTCAAAGCCACCAAATAACTTCTAGAGTACGAGTTTGGGGGCAAAATCGATGGGTTCAAGTGCTGGCTCTTTTTGCAGCCATTAATCTGATCAGATTTTATCCGATCTTCTTTCAAGGACAAACTTTTTTCTTTGGGGACAATTTTTCTTTATTAGTGCCTGGTAAGCTCTTCACAACGTACTGGTTGTCGCAAGGAGTCCTGCCGCTGTGGAATCCCAGTATTTTTGGCGGCATCTCCTGGATTGGTGATATTTCTCAATCTATTTTGTATCCCAGTACCGCGTTATTTTTGCTTTTCTCACCCGCCATGGCGCTTAACCTGACTGTTATCCTCCATTTACTCCTCACTATGCTGGGCATGTACGTCTTAACTTTTTGGTGGAGTAAAAATCATCTGGCTTCGTTGGTCGCCAGCGTAGCTTGGATGGTTTCAAGTCAAGTAGTGGGTAGCAGTAATAACTTAGCCACCTTGCAGTCGGTGGCGTGGTTTCCTTGGGTTATTTACTCTGGTACGATGGTCCATCGTGGTCTGCGTTCTGCACTCGTTGCTGCGGTTATCATTGCCGCTCAAGTATTTGCTGGATATCCCCAACATCTTTTACTTACGATACCGGTAGCCGTTTTAGTATCAGCTTATCTCGTTTTTTTTGAAGATATTAGAAAAAGTAATGACACCCTAGCCAGCAGAGGCTCAGTATTTGTTTCTTGGTTAGGATACTGGGTAGTAACTGGCATCACAGCGTTGGGATTAAGTAGTATTGTTTTACTTCCCTTTGTCGTTACTTTGTTGGACTCTACCAGGACAATCCAATCTGCCGTTCAAGCAGGTCTGGGTTCACTCCAACTAGCTGAGACAATCAAGATTTTTATTCCTTACTTTTTTGATCTGCCGGTACTGGGAATTAAATGGGGCCCCGCCTGGAATGCTTTTCCTACAGCGCTACCGTACATTGCTTGGTTTGGGTGGCTGAGTATTCTATTAGCAGGTAGAAGGGTACGGAGTTTACCACGCGTAAAATTCTTACTACTCATTCTTTTAGGTACTTTAATCTTAGCTCTGAGTAGTCAAGTGCCGGCTTTCGTCTGGCTCTTAGAAAATGTACCTGGTACATCGGCTATTCGTTCTTCAAGCTCGATTTTACTGCTGAGTACTATCTCTCTGGTTTTGCTCTGGGCAATGAGTTTTGAGTATCTGAAGATTTCACCCCGCCTTAGTACCTTTCTTAAAGGTGGCTTAGTGGTTCTAGGCGTCGCTGGGTTGCTGGTTGCTTGTACCTGGTATTGGCTACCCCAACCTTTCTGGCAGCTAGCTGATCTGCTAACAGGCCGTGCTTTGAGTACCAGTCCGTTTCATACATTAGAAAGGGATAGATTAATCTTCACAGTTATCTCAGCTAATGTAGCGATCAATGCTTTATTAGCGGCGGCGGCACTTTATTCTTACCAGACTAAAAAGTGGCTACTACTGGTAGTACTGTTGTGTCTTGAGTTAGTACTAAATTCACAGGGTATGGTTTTCATGGGACCCGGAACGCTTTACAGCTCAAGTGAGAAAGTAAGCCAGGCGCCCTGGTTGCCAGTTGTTAGCTCACCACAGTCTCGGACGCTAACTCGAAACTTCAATCGGCCGTATACAGACTTCGGCAGCTACTGGGAAGCGCTTAGCGTTCGTGAGCCGTTTTCCGATTCTTTTGTTGATACCCACGAGCTGCAAACTGCAGAACACTTAATGCGGCTGCGTGATGGCATGACACCAGATTGGAACATGGTGGCCAATCTACCAACGATCAATGGCTATACTACTTTATTACCCACTGATGTTCAAAATACATGGCAGAGCAGTGTTGAGGCGCGAATTAATGCGTTGCCCTATATTGAGATAGACAACCCTTTGTTGGCCAAGTGGGCAGTTAAGTACTATGTGGTTGATGAGTGGTTTGAGATTGAGGAAGATTTTTCTAGCTTGCCGGTGGCGTATCAGCAGCCAAATCTGACTATTTATGAGCTACCTAGTCTGGCTAGATTTAGAGATAGTGATGATCAGGCGGTACTTATCACTAACTTCACTGAGACACCTAATCAGATCTCAGCCACGATTGAGAATCCGACTGCCAGCGGTGAGTTGATCATCGCAGATCGTTATGAAGCAGGCTGGAACGCCACCATTAACGGGCAGCTCGTGATGATCGAGGCCCATGATGGTATGAGAAAACTACCATTGCTTCCGGGAACGAATGAAGTCGTGCTGCAGTACCAGCCACTGATGTTCAAAATCGGTCTGGCTATCTCTGCCGTCAGCGTAGCAGTAGTACTACTACTTATTACTCTTACTTCATCAAGTATTAGAACAAGGATCCCTTCACACTAGATCAGTGGAATTAGCAGTCACATTCTTTGTCTGCTTAACATTAAGTATAAAAGTTGTTACAATGCTCTACTATGCCAACTAAGCGAGATTACTACGAAATTTTAGGTGTGACTAAGACTGCTGCTGAAGCAGAAATAAAGTCAGCGTACCGAAAAATGGCGCTCAAGTTTCACCCAGATAAAAACAAAGAACCAGACGCCGAAACTAAATTTAAAGAGATAAACGAAGCCTACCAGGTCCTCTCTGATACTAAGAAGCGTCAAACCTACGATCAATTTGGCCACGCCGCTTTTGATCCAGCTAGTGGCATGGGAGGCGGTAATCCGTATGCTGGCCAGCAGTCTGGACCATTCACTTGGAGCTATAGTACGAGTAGTGGCGGCAATCCTTTTGGAAATGCTGATTTTAATGATCCTTTTGATATCTTCGAGTCATTTTTTGGTAGTGGCTTTGGTCAGGCAGCTCGCCGGCCTCGCTACTCGTTATCGGTCGAGTTTATTGAAGCCGTCAACGGCACTGATAAAAAAGTCACCATTGATGGTCAACAACGAACCATTAAAGTACCAGCTGGAGCCGACGATGGTACTCGACTACGATTTGAGAGCTTTGACATTACTATCGATGTCAAGCCAGATGCACGCTTCAAGCGCGACGGGTATGATCTATTTTTAGATCAAAAGATTTCCTTTACCACAGCGGCCTTAGGTGGCACGGTGGAAGTCGAAACTATTGAGAACAAATTGAAGCTCAAAGTTCGAGCAGGGACGCAGTCACATACCTTGGTCAGATTACGTGGTGAGGGCGTGCCGCATCTGCAAGGTAAAGGCAAAGGCGATCTCTATGTGCGCTTAATGGTTGAGGTGCCGGAAAAGCTTAGCAAAGAGCAGAAGCAGCTGCTGAGTCAGTTTGAAGCTACTTTATCTTAGTCATAGCTAGCTAGTGAGGCCGTTGATTTGAGCCCGCTTGAAACCACACTCCAGATGGAGTACAATACTCTTGATTGATGGGACGGGAAAGAACGTCCCTTTTTGTTAGTATGTTTATTTACTAGAGAAAGTAATGTTATGCAAAATGTAGGAGTTGCTCGCACCGAGTTCGCCGCTGCTATTGCTCAAATCGCGACCGAGCGCAAGATCCCCACTGAATCAATTGTAGAAGCTATTCGCCAGGCGTTGGTTTCTGCGTACCGTAAGCAAATGGGTGAGTTAGACGAAACAATGCATTACTTCGTGAAGTTAAATGAAACAAATGGTGAAGCTCGTATCCTGAAAGCGCCCATCACCGAGCTCAATGAAGAAACTGGTGAAGCAGTGAGTTGGGATGAGACACAAACAGAAGACGTCACTCCTGCAGGTTTTGGTCGGATTGCGGCTCAAACCGCCAAGCAGGTAGTGTTACAAAAAATTCGTGAATCAGAAAAAGATCAGATCTTAGCTGAGTTTAGCTCAAAGATGGGTGAAGTCATCAACGCTCAAATCTTGCGTATGGATGGTCGGATGGTGGTACTCGATATCAATCGTGGTCAAGGCTATATGCCACCAGAGGAGCAGATGCGAGGTGAGTTTTACAAAATGAACAACCGCATCAGTGTCTTAATCAAAGAAATCCGTGAGACACATCGTGGCCGCTTGGTCATCGTCTCTCGAGCTGATAAGCAGTTAGTTGCCAAGCTCTTTGAGCGAGAGGTACCTGAAGTTGCCTCCGGCGCTGTCGAGATCGTGGCGTTGGCTCGTGAAGCTGGTGTGCGGACTAAACTGGCTGTCAGATCTACCCAAGATGGTGTAGATCCGGTTGGTTCATGTGTCGGTCAACGTGGCGTGCGGGTGCAAGAGGTCATCAAAGAGTTAAACAACGAAAAAATTGACATTATTCCTTACTCAGACAACCCAGTGGTCTTACTCCAAGGAGCCTTGGCTCCGGCTGAGAAACTCAAAGTAGAGATTAATGAAACTACTCGAGAAGTAGTCGTGACAGTGCCCGACGATCAGTTATCGTTGGCAATCGGCCGTGGTGGTCAAAATGTCCGCTTGGCGGCCAAACTAACTGGTTACCAGATCACTATCAAGTCGGCTGAGGGTAAAGTCGAGTCATCCGTAACTGGTGAAGAAGAGTACGAAATTGATACTTTCAAGGGTTTGTCGGCTGAGTCACGAGAGAAGTTAGTCCAGTTTAAGTTAACCACTTTAGCTGATTTATCTCGATTCAAGGATAAATGGCAGAACTTTGAAGAGTTAGATGAGGCTCAAAAAGAATTATTAGCCAAGCGCGTCGCCAAGTTTGAAGCAGAAGAGGCCGAGCGCGATACCCTGATGAGAGTTGCCTAATATGTTGCAATCAAGACCACCAATCATCACCATCATGGGTCACGTAGACCATGGTAAAACCAGTTTACTCGATTATATTCGTAGTAGTAGAATTGCGTCCGGTGAAGCTGGTGGTATTACTCAGCATATTGGTGCCTACCAAATCGAGTTTCAAGGCAAAAAATTAACTTTCATTGATACCCCAGGCCACGCTGCCTTTAATAAGATGCGAGAACGTGGCGCCCGGATAACCGATATTGTAGTGTTGGTGGTCGCCGTTAACGACGGTGTCAAACCACAAACTATAGAATCAATCCGTCACATAAAGGAAAGTAATGTATCAGTCATAGTCGCAATAAATAAATCTGATCTAAAAGATGTCTATCCCGACGTAGTGAAATCACAATTAGCTGAAAATGGCATCTTAGTGCAAGGTTTTGGTGGCAGTGTGGACGTAGTGCCCGTATCAGCCAAAACGGGTATGGGTGTAGATACATTGCTGGAAACGATTGCGGTGACTGCAGACTTAATGGAGCTGCAGGCTGATCCAGACGCTCCTTTAGAAGCAGTAGTGATCGAATCAACCAAGGATTCCCGCCGCGGCCCTGTGGCCAGTGTGATTGTCCAGAATGGTACTCTCTCTCCTCGCCAAGATATAGTGACTGAAGAAACAGATGGTAGAGTTAAGCAGCTCATTAGTGATAAGGGAGTACAGCTACTTTCTGCTACACCTGGTACTCCAGTGGAGATTATTGGCTTCAAAGATGTGCCAGCCGTTGGCTCAATTATTCATGACCTGGCTGCCACCTATGATGAGGTAGAAGCTGTCGAAGCCGCCGTGGCTGATATTGGTGCCCAGCCAGACAACGACTTTGCCGATTTATTCAATGAGAAACCAAAACTGCCTTTAATTATCAAGGCCGATGTCCAAGGTACGCTCGAAGCCATCACCATGACCATTGACGAAGAGAGTGTTGAGCTCGTAACAGCTGGTGTAGGACCCGTGATTGAGCAGGATATCGAGCTAGCCTTAGCGACCGGTGCAGCGATTATCTCATTCCACACCAAAGTCCCCAACTCGATTAAAGAATTAGCCAAGCGTAATGGTGTAAAAATTAAGACATACGACGTGATTTATCAATTGATTGAAGACTTGCAGAAACAAATGCTGAAATTGCTCGAGCCTACTATTGATGAAGTAGTGACGGGTGAAGCAGAGATAATGCAGATGTTCACCATGAAGGGCGAAAAAATCGCTGGCAGCAAAGTCAAATCTGGGGAAATCAAGCGCAACGATAAACTACACCTCAAGCGTGGCGATGAAATTATTGCCAATCCTGTTATTAAATTTATGATGCACGGTAAAGAAGAAATTCAATCTGTAAAAGCTAAGAATGAGTTCGGTGTAACCTTTAAAAATCGTAAATTAGATTTCCAACCTGGTGACATCCTGATTGCGTATAAGCAAGAAGATGAAGTTTAGACCTATAATTTAATTCATTTCCTGTTATTGTGATATAATATCCACATGTTTGTCACGGTTTTACGAATGCAAAATCTGTAAAATCGTTCCATTCGTGCCTTAAAGCGAAGCTCACTCAACTTGGAGTAGATCATGTGGCTTATGAATGATTTGATAGGTCTGTTTGCACGATTTTTCTTGATCTACACGCTAGGCCGTCATGTAGCGTCAATAACGTCCCTGGCAGGTAACGAGGTCAACGCCCGTTCAGTACTGGACATTGTTCTTACGCTGGCTCTGATGATCTCAATCCTGTCTATCCAGGCGAAGGTTGCTCTTGAGGATTACCGTGATTTCAAATCAGTGAGGAAGGAAGAAACAGAGCGCAGTCACCAGGAAAGTGATGAGTCAACCACTCCGGACCCTTAGCTTCTCGCTTTAATTTATACCCCGCCACTCGGCGGGGTTTTCTTTTGTTATACTCATGCCATGTGAGTGATGACAAGGTTGAGCTACTCAACTACGTCGTCGTTTTCGTCCTTTAAAGCAAGCTAGAAAGAGGCAGATGAGATGCTGGCCACTGTGTCGCGGATTGTGTTCTTCTGTGCCACTGTCTACTTTTGGAATGCTGGGGTTGCCAGTGTTTCCAATGGTCTGACGGAGGGAAATCTGGAGTGGATATTTGTCGGCCTTGGTAGCGTGCTAGTAGCACTTGGGTGCTTGCTTGTAGCTGTCTGGTCTGAAGCACCCGGTAGTTCTGAGCCAGAAAAACCCAAGCGTCCGAAATCTAGTACAGACTAGCTTTAATCGTGCACCCCGCCTAACCGTGGGGTGTTTTTTTATTATTTTATAACCCATAACAATTATAATAATTCTTATTGTGATATAATTCTCTCGAGTTTGCTTGGTTGAGTAGTCGGACGATTACTTCTACCAAACTGCATTCGCACATTCTTAGCTAGATATGGAGAATTGAGTCATGATTGAGACACTTGGCCGGGCAGCTTCGGCAATGTTTGCATACACCGTCTTCAGTACATTCTTCGAGTATATGTTTCAGTGGCAAGACGAAGCACTCGGCAATGATGCACTGATTATTTTCCTCCTGTATGGGTCCTTGGGGCTGCTCGCCTTTGCTGTGGCCATCTGGCCAAAACGAAGTAGACCTTTTAAGGCACTAGAAATACTCATTAGAGGTTACGTCTACCTTGGTGCCTATGCATACTTTAGGCTGCTGGTTATGAACCTAATGAAGTGGAAGGAAAGCACCACTGCTGACGCCAACAACTGGCTTTGGGCTGCCGGGTTTCTGGTACTCGCTGTGGCTTTACTTTATACACTCGCCAGTCTGCCTTATGACTGGTTTAAGAGAAACAATGAGACTCCGGCTGAAAGTGAGCCGAGTGTGACGCCACCAGCTCAGGAAGCATCACCCCTCCCATGGGTGGATGCAGAAGAACTCTAGCTGATTTCGTGCACCCCGCCTAACCGTGGGGTGTTTTTTGATACAATGCGCCTGTGTAATGGCGGAATTAAAATACATTTGTTTAAACTTCGCCCTTTCGCCCTTTAAATTGCTAGATAAATGGAGGAGAAGAGAATGGACAGGCGTCTGCTTTCAGTCATATTTTTCCTTGGGATAATCTGTCTGGCCGTGGGTAGTGGCACTATTGTGGCAGCCTGGTTAATCGTTCCCGAAAAGATCACCGATGAGCCACGGTGGATCATTATGTTGGCGATTTTCACCCCCATTGCCTTCTGCTGGGCTTGGTCTGAGCTGAGAAAAGGAACAGTCACGCCCTCCAGCGTTGACCAGAGCGGAGAGATCATCGGCGACGAAGAGCCAGAAGTGGTAACGTCCCTAGTTGCTCAAGAGCGGCTACAAGGATTAGCTGGTATGTACGGTATGAACGATCTGCGGCCAACTAGCCATGATTTTCCTCGTGCTGACACACTCGACTCCACATAATCTAGCAAGTTAACCCCACCCCGCCTAAGAAACGGGGTGTTTTTTTTGCTTGATAAAAAAGCCTATAATATACCAATAAATCTCTTATTATGATATAATATCAGTGTGTTTAATTGGTTTGGCTGTCGTATCGACGGCTATAACCAGATTTTCGCCCTTTAACTTGCAACATATACAACAGGAGATTCTGATGCTCACCTTCATTACCAATGTGGCTGGAGTGGTGCTTCGTTCGTTTCTACTCATCGGCGCACTGATTTCAGGAGCTGTTGCTACTGGAGCGCTGGCACTGTGGCAAGCAGGCGCCGACGATTCCGTTCTATACACCGCCATAGCCTTAGGGCTCGGCACCATTGGGACCTTCATCTTTGCCTCCTTAGCATGGCGAGGGACGGAGATCGACTATGCAGAGAGTTACCTCCGCGGAGCGTTGCTCTCAGCTGCTTTCGTGATCGGTAGGTCGGTGTTGAGTCTGCTTGAAGAATGGCGGATCAACCCTACGGAGGAAGGAATGGCCGTTCTTTTCGTGTCGAGCGGTTTGTTATTTCTCGCGCTATTCCGAGGTCTAATGCCGCAAGGCTACAAGGCGTGGAGGACTTTTTCTGCAACTGAAGCAGTTCTATCGGATGAGCCACAACCGTTTGGCGAATAGTATATCTTGCAAGTTAACACCACCCCGCCTAAGAAACGGGGTGGTTTCTTTACCCACACTCGAGCATTACATGATATAATCTGATCCTATTAAAAGTAGGTTACTTTCCTTGATGGCCATTTTAGGCGATTAAGAGAGGGGAAAGGGCTCGGCGGAAGTCGAGACAATACCACTATGGCTTTACCAAAGTCAACCAAAACTCAAATTATTACCGACTACGCACTCTACGAGGGCGATACTGGTTCACCAGAAGTGCAGATTGCGCTGCTGACCAACTCCATCACAGAGTTAACCGAGCACTTAAAAACTCACAAAAAAGATAATCACTCTCGCCGTGGCTTACTCAAGCAAGTATCTAAACGACGCCGTTTACTTAACTTCTTAATGGCTAAATCAGAAGAGCGCTATAAGAAACTCATCGAGCGCTTAGGTTTAACTAAATAATATACCTTCACTATGCAGTTTGAGCAGATGCCTCACTCAGTACCGCCCGATTTTTCACGAACGTCGTCGCATCTCTTAGGCTCTGCTGACTCAGAGTATGAAGTCTTTGACGGTGAAGTCGATTGTTTCTTCTGCTACACCATGTACTGTGGCTTAGTTTTTGAAGAAAGCTACACTTTTGGTGATCTTCAGTCCTACTTCAACTTTGATGATAGAGTCCAAGAGCTTATGAACCGCTGGATCTTTTTCGAGGCCCACTTTGAGGCTTGGTGGCCATATGCTGACATTTCTGCCAATCACCCACCGACTGCGTGATATAATTACCCTTACTTAACAAGTAAATACTTATATATTAGGAGAGCTTTGAGAGTTAAGAGGATTCATGAGAGTTGATAGTTTGAAGTAAACTGTCTATTCCCACGAATGCTCCCTCTCGCTCCCAGAAAAGTACCCTATGGCTTATCCAAGCTATACTAAAACCTACAAAAAAGATCTTCATGTAGGTGATAAGATTATTTCCGTCGAAGTCGGAAAGTTCTCAGAACAAACCAGTGCTGCCGTGCTCGCCACCTGTGGTGAAACAGTAGTTCACACAACCGTGGCTCTTGGCCGCGAAGTTGACATTGGTTACTTCCCACTGTCGGTAGAGTATGCCGAAAAGTTATTCGCTAGTGGCATCATCAAGGGCTCACAATGGGTCAAGCGTGATGGTCGTCCAACTGATGATGCGATCTTAAAAGGTCGAGTCGTTGACCGAACTATGC
>JALYRS010000068.1 GCA_030855135.1 bacterium
TAACGATACAGTCGAGCGTGTCTTTCAGTTTGCCCCGCGTGCCTTCTTCTTCTTTAATCTTCACCCAGTTCCATCCTTTGCGGCCACTTTGATATAGTGAGTCAAGTTGCTTAATTACCGCTCCTTCTAATCCATCCCCTAATTGAGACTCATGAAAGCTTCGTAACTCTTCGGGGTCCTTAGTGGTAATGTACTCAGTTTGATAAAATACTTCATTTTGAGTAAAAAGCTTGCTTAATTCATCTTTTCTTTCATGCAGTTTTTTGTCTAAAAATGACTGACCGTCGATAGTTAGCACGTCAAAAACATAAAATCTGACCGGAATATCTTTGGCGGTAGCTGCCACCTCGTGCTTTCTTTTTCGGGTTATTGTTTGCTGGAAAGGCAGTAACTGACCAGTTTGAGGATCATAGCCAATGCCTTCGGCATCGAGGATACACGACTGACAGTTAAGAGACTCAAAAGCCGTTTGTAGTTCGGGAAACATGAGTGACGTTTCCTCGAGATTTCGGGTAAAGGTCCGCACTAATGGCGGTGACTGCGTCTTATCAATATGGATCTGCACCCGCAAACCATCAAACTTTGGCTCCGCGATCACTTCTCCCATCTTATCGATAATCTCTTGAGAAGAATTCAGTCGTTGGCACAACGCCGGGACGATCGGCACGCCCACTTCCACCGTATAGGCTTCCAGAGCTGCTAAGCGCGTGTCTTGATCAGGGTTTGCCAGATAGGTGGCGGCTAACTTTCCAATATCTGCCTTCTTTTGAAAGGCTAACTCCAGCGCAGAGCTGTGACTTTTATCACCTGTCCCCGACCAAGAAATGGCATCGATCATGGTCATCGTAGAAAAGCCTAGTCGTAATTTACCCAAGATGATTCGGATAATAAACTTGGCTGAAACAGCGTCGAGCGATTGAAGTAGAGTAACTAACGCTTGCAACTTACGATCCTGAGAACCACTGCCGCCTTCTTCTGCGATCTGCAGTAACTCTTGATAGACACTCTGAAGTGATTTCTTGGCTGTGGAGTGACCAGTCCTTAAGCTCTGTTCAGCCACCGTACCTAGATCTCCGGTCTGTTTATACTCGACCGTCACCGCTGCTTCGGCTGCCGTAAAGTCTTCCGCTTCAAACAGCGCTAGGTTTTCTGCCTGTTTGCTTGTGGGCTCCGTATCTTGTTTACCCACTCTGGCCAATGCTTTTATCACCGTCTTAATGGCAATCTGAAACTCTACCCCTTCGTAACTGGGACGTAACTGGCCTTGTAAGAGGTAACTCGCGACCTCAATCTCGTCTGCACTCAACTCTCGATACAGCTCCGCCAAGTGTTCAGTCATAGTGATCCGTGAGCTGGTACCCTCAAGTTTTTGTAAGTGATTGGCAAATTGACTGAAAAGCATAGCTATAGTCTAGCCCCGAAGTCGATAAATGACACCTTTAGTTATTCCCTGTTTACTGACCACGCCTTTACTAATGAGATCTTTAAGATCTCGTAAAATAGTATCCACTGAGACATTGGGTAAAATGAGCTGAGCGTCTTGGGAAGTTATATGACCTTGGTTCTGGAGTAATTCTAACAAGATTATCTGTCTTTCTGACAGAGCAACTTGCTCTCCCAACTCTCGTTTGAGTTTGAGATCTTTGGATAACTTCATCACCTGATTTTTAATCTTCTCCGTTTCCAAGGCCAGGCCATAACAAAAATACTCCAGCCAGTAGGTCATATCTTTGATTTCGCTTTGCTGGACCGACAGTAAAGCTTGATAATATCGATCAACATCACTATCAAAGTACTGCTCGATGGAAAAAAATTTCTTGAAATCATAACCAGATTGATACAAAATCAGCGTGGCCATCGCCCGAGCAGTTCTGCCATTACCTTCAATAAACGGGTGAATGTAGACCAACTGATAATGGGTGATCGCTGCCTTGAAAATTGCAGGCATAGCTGCAGCAGCGGGTGTGTGCAGCCAAGCAAAAAAATCATCCACCAAAAAAGGTATCTCTACCGACACCGGTGGTCGAAATGCTACACCGCCATCTTGCGCACTGCGCACGATGACCTGTTTATCTCTAAAATTGCCGACGTACTTGTCATCAATTAATCGTTGCATTGTCAGCCGATGTAAGTGAAATAACGTATCTTTAGTTGCCAGATCTGTTCCCGAGTTACTTTGCTGATCAATCCAAACAATTACATTTCGATAGTTAATAACTTCTTGAATATCGCGATCTCTCGCCACAATTCCCGCTTTAGCGGCTAGCGTCTGGCTATCACCTTCATTATTAAATGACACCACTTGCTGGGCTTGTTCGCGTGATAAATCGTTGCCTTCAATTTTGGTTCCGTAATGCACAGTACGGGTCAGTGCCTCATCACGAAACTTAGCATCCCACGCAGGCACCAATGGAGAGTGATCAATCAAGGCTTTTGACGCCTCAATCCGAGAAATATAGGTAAGCAGGTTGGTGGTAATTGTAAACTGTGGCTGATACATACTGGATCAATTATACAGCGCATTTTCGCATTATTTGCAAATATAGTATACTACTCACGTGCCTATCGAAACTGCCGGGACTGTAAAAGATCTCCCACTAGCTGTAATTAAAAGCATGGTCAGCCTCGCTACCAGTGGCTTTGGTGTGGTGGTAGCCTTGGCATGGAATCAAGTGATTCAAAAAGTGATTGCCGAGTATATTGATCCTTACTTGGGTAAAGATAGCGGCACTATTTCACTGTTAATCTATGCCATTCTCATGACTTTGCTAGCTGTACTAGTAACTATGCAGTTAGCCACCTTACAGCGACAGTTAGAGACACTGCCCACCAGAGTCAAGTTTACTCGTCAACCAGCAGCTGCCACTAAAACACCTCCGCCAAAAGCTAAACCAAAAAAATCCGCCAAGAAATAAATATTCGATACAGGGTATACTGAACCCTTGCTTGCCCAGCATTATGGTCTATCAAGAAAAACAAACCGTCTACTCTCCCATTTCTGATCCTCAAGGTGACTATACCCACCACGACTTTTCTTTTGAAGAAGTCTCAGCTGCCACCAAGCTCAACCGCCATATGACCGCCAAGGAGCAACTTGAGCTCTACATACCGGCTGAAACCGTGCGTCTATCTGTAGTCTGGTTTGTTCATGAGTTACGCAAACAAATTGAAGCCACTGAAGATAGATTAATTCTGGTATTTAACTTAATGGGCGCCTACTGGTTTACCAATTTAATACTCGAGGCATATGAAGCAGAGTTTGGCAGTAGCTTACTAGATGAAGTAGAGCTTCACCCCATCCGAGTCAGCACCAGTCATGGCTATCAAGACTTTAATGAGGAAGCTAGCCAGGAACAGTTGCTGTGGCCATTTGCTCCTCATTCACTTGGAGATAGAACTGTTTTCTCCTTAGAGGATATTGGTGATCGTGGCCGCACTCAGCAGATCATTAAAGAGTTGGCTTATCGAGATGGTGCGCAGAATGTTCTCACTGTTAATTTATTTGAAAAACTACGTGACGATATTACTAAGCATGAAGAACCAGATTACGTGCTCTTGATTGTGGCCCAATTTTTTTTGTTGGGAGTAGGTTTAGACTCTGGCACTGATAATCTGACTCGAGAATTAGCCTTTCGTCAGCTCAAAACAGTAGCTAAACTACATGCCATCACAGAGACTGAAGCTCTCGCCAGATAGTTTTTGGTAACTGAGCAGCTAACTGTGTGGCATTAAAGTACGGCCCCACTTCTTGGTATAACTCATCACCAGCTCGCTTGTTAAAGTAACTACCAGCCACAGCAGCTGTCCATTGATCATGGGTGCAGTACAAGGCCGCAATTAAGCCGGCTAGCACATCTCCCGTGCCACCTTTGGTCATGCCCGCGTTACCACCGGTGACAATGAGTTCTTTATCTAAAGTAGAGATAGTGTCTTGCTGATTCTTCAGTACAACTAAGACTTCTTTCTGCAGCAACTTCTGCATGGCTACTTCCGAGTCGTCATCAATTTTGCTCAAGACTCGCTCGAGCTCCCGAGCATGAGGGGTGAGGATGCAGTTTTTGTGCAGTAAGCTCGGATCAAGCATCTGTAACGCGCCTGCATCCAAGACAATTCTTTTGTCTCGGTAGTGGCGAAGTATCTGATTTGTTACATCAGCAGTCTCTTGACTCCGAATCATCCCTGGACCAATTAGGATACAGTCAGCTTCTTGAGCATATTGATCGATATCGGCTCGTTCAATCACGATCCCATTCCAAAAATTACCTTTAGCTTCTTTAATCAGTTCGTTATTCCCGGGGACTGAGGAGTAAAAAACCATATCCACTATCTGTGAGGCAATATCCAAACTCCATTTACTGGCGGCATGAAAAAGCTCTGAACCACCAATCAGAAGTAACTTCCCATTCTGGCCTTTATGTGAATCATCCGCTGGAAGGCGCAACTGTTTGAGATAGGAGAGTATTTCTGGTGATGCTGACATAGCGTATTCTACAACGTGTATACAGTTATCTCAGGCACACGTTGTCGTATCTCTTCCATGACTCGTGCTTCAGTGGTGGTAATAATGCTTTGACCTTTATCAAGTAGTGACATCACTTTTTGACGACTAAATTCATCGAGTTCTGACAAAATATCATCCAGCAGGAGAATTGGTCGCAACGAAGAAGTATCTACCATATACTCGTACTCGCCTATCTTTAGCCACAACACGGCTAACCGCTGCTGACCTCTGGAACCATACTGCTCGATGGCTAAAAAATCACTGGGCGAGATGGCAGTATCTACATTTGAGTATGAGGGCTCTGCTACTCTCAGTTCGGACCCCGATAAAGTCACCTGAAAGT
>JALYRS010000069.1 GCA_030855135.1 bacterium
CCTCCAGTACAGTAGGTGATTACTTCCTTATCTTTATACTCAGCTAGTGTCTCCACAAATTGAGGGAAATCGCGAAAGTTATCGATCGGGGGCACGACGGCATTTTTGAACTTGCCTATAGTAGCTTCATACAGATTACGGGCATCAATAATCAAGAACTCTTTTTCTTCTTCATAAAGCTGACGTAACTCAGCCGGCTCAATATACTCGGCTTTGTTCTCCAGTGATACATCCTCACCGTTGCGCTTAATGCCTAGTGTAACAATCTCATCTCGTACCACTACTCGTAGCTTAGGAAAAACTTGCTCATGCGCCCACGAGATCTTCCACTCCATGTCCTCTAAGCCAGGAATGGCAGACGTAATAGTCATGTATTTATTAACATTTTTTTCTTCACCTGCAGTAGTGCCATTGATGCCCTCTTGTGACACCAAAATTCTACCCTTGAGCCCGAGCTCCTGACACAAAAGTTTCTGCGCGTCTTTCAGGGCTTCAGGATCTTCAATGGGAACGTATTTGTAATAAAGTAAAATTTTGAACGTTGATGACATTAGGTTGTATTTTACTACAGTTTTCAACGGAAACTGTCGATTGCCACACATCAACCTATAATTTATTATTTGGTGCTTTAATGATATACTCTTGCCTGAAAAGATCGAAGCTGTGTCATAACTAGCTACTGGTTACGATATCAGTTTCTGCACCTTCACAAACTAAGACTATTTCCTCAAAGGAGTACGGACATGACTACTGCTAC
This sequence comes from bacterium, assembly GCA_030855135.1. GTDB lineage: Bacteria > Patescibacteriota > Microgenomatia > UBA1400 > PJMF01 > JALYRS01. The sequence continues at coordinate 758 of JALYRS010000069.1, forward strand.
AGCAACATTGACGGGACTTGTTGGCCGGGTGAAAAGCTGGAAGGACTCGTTGGAAATCCTGAAAGGCAACAACCTGATCTGGTGGCTTGTCAATTTTTGGGACGGCGGCCTTAAGCAATTTATTGCCTTCGTGCTGTTCTACCTGCTGTTTCGCGCCTTCAGCTTCACTGCGTCGATGGCCATCGTGATGGTCATCTCGATGTACCTGCACGAAGTGGCCCACGGCTGGATTTTTCGCTACTCCGAGATAGAGCACAAAGTGCTGTTCTTGTTCCCCTTGGGAGCAGTGGCCGCCCCCGCCAATGCAGAAGAAAATAAGCGCTCGGATTTGCTAGTCTGGTGGCGCCTAGCGCTGCTGTTGATGGCCGGTCCGGCTATGAACGTCTTGTTGATGTTTCTGGGCAAAGCGCTCCTGCTACATGGTGATCTGGGTACCGGCCTGACAATGTATGCTCACGACATTGTCAGCATGAATGCGCTGCTGTTTTTCATGAACATGATTCCCGTTTGGAAACTTGATGCCGGACAGTTCTTCAAGTTGATTTACAGCTCACTCCGTGAGCATCATGATCGGCTCTTCAGCGTTGCGTTCACGCTCGTTACCATCGTAATGATAACCATTACCTTCGTCCAGGTGCCGGTATTCGACCTAACGAATGTGGTGGGGACGCTGATTAAGAACTTCGGCTGGATGGCGCTGACCATCGTCTTTACAGTCAGCATCTGGCATACCCAGAGCAAAGATGACCCCAAGATGGCTGAGTCTGCTCTACGGCTGACGACGCCGCAGATTGTGGCTTGTCTCTTGGGCTTTTTTACCCTGTGTGCCACCGCACTCATGCTACTCTAGGAAATGCTGGGTAATTTTGCCCACTTAGTTTGAAATACTGGCCTCACGTGAACCGTGAGGCTTTTTTTTTAGTTAAATCTGCCTAGACCGAGCGTCAAACTATACTTAAAGCTTCGGCCAAACCACCAGATTGCTAAGGCCAAGTAAACAATATTGAGAAAAAAGCTAATAGCTAGATACCGAAGATCAACTGTGCCAGTACTCAAGACAGACCGCATTGACTCAAAGATGTAGGTGGTGGGCAGCAAGTAACTAATTGGTTGTAAAAATGATGGTAAGTTAGCTAAGGGAAAGTACACCACGCTAAATGGTAGTAAAATGCCGGGTAAACTCCAAACCACTGTCTGCACTTTTGGTCCCCAGCGAATCACAATTCCTGAGGATACAAAACCCACCCACCAGCCAGTCATGATCGTACCAATGAAAAAAGGAATCAGCCACCAACCAATGTTGAGAATATTAACCGAGTACAGTAGAAGGATAATTGGTGTTAAGACAGCCAGCGTGGCCATAGTTTTGCCGACAGAGAGCAGTAACACTCCAGTTACCCACTCCAGTAATGTCAGTGGTGTTGAGAAGAGATTAACCAAGTTATTGTTCCAAATTTCATCAATAAGATTTCGAGAAATCTCACTTTGAGATCGCCAGATGACATTCCAAAGAATCAAACCCGTCAAGATTGTGGCCATCACACCGGCCGAGCCATCACCTAACCACCGACTGGTGATACCCCACAGCACCACGTCAATCATCGGCCAGTACAACATATCACTTAGGAGATCGAAGTCACGTTTGAGCGGGTAGATATGTCGCAAGCAAACTGCTTGAATATGATGCCAATTAATCATGATTACTTTCCAGCCTGACTTAAGAAGAAGTCTTCTAAACTTGGTTTGGCAATAGTGATTTGAGTATACTCAATCTTTTCCGCCGCTAATTTTTGCAGAAATGCAGCTATCTCGTGTTCATCAATATCGATAGCAATTTCTCGTTTATCGATCATAGATTTAAGACCAAGTTTTTCCGCAAATTGCTGTGTGCGCTTCATACCATCTTTAACTTGCAACCGCATGTGAGCGATAGAGACTGAAGCTGCTAATTTATCTGGTGTATCCGTAGCCACAATCGAGCCGTTGCGCAAGAAAACCACTCTGTCACAGACCTCGGTTACTTCATCCATGTTGTGTGAGGTATATAAAATACTGGTGTTGTACTCACGCTGCTGCTCTAACACAAAATGTCGCACTTCATGAGCAATATCTGGGTCAAGCGAGGCAGTGGGCTCGTCGAGCAAGACTATCTTGGGATAAGGAATAAAAGCTTTGGCTAACATCACCCGTGTCATCTGACCGGCTGACAATTGGTTCATCGTTTTATCACGCTGATTCCAGACGTTAAAAAACTCCAAGAATTTTTTGCTACGGCTAAGAAATTCATTATTACTCAAACCGTACAGCATGGAGTAAATCTTCAGATTTTCCATGACTGTTAAGCGCCAGGGCATCTTGATATACGTACTAGCAAAGGTGACAGAGTTTAGAATATCTGTCCGATGCTTCTTGAACTCCAGCTCACCATATAAAATCTCGCCAGATGTAGGAGATAAAACGCCCAGTAACATCGAGATCGTCGTCGATTTGCCGGCCCCATTTGGACCCAGTAAACCCAAAATCTCACCCTCTTGCAGGGCAAAGGAAATGCCATCAACTGCTACAAAAGGATTACCCCCCTTTTTTTCTGGTGGATACACTTTGCGAAGTTGGTTGACCGTCAAGACTGCAGACATCCGAGTAGTATATCAGGAATAGCTACGTACAGGGCAGATAGTATAACAAGAAAAAGATAACTCAGGATCAACGGCGACCAAATATCCGATTAAAAAAATTATTGAGTGAGACTACGAGTTGTTGCAATAAACTTAAGTCTTTTTGCTGCTGTGCCACATCAAGCTGAATCTCGCCGACGGTATTTTTTAAGGTTTCAAGTTCCTGACGTAACTGCTCTTCGCTCAAACTACCATCATCAACTGGTAGTAAATTTGGCTGAGGCGTAGGACTAGTGCTAGGTTGTGGAGTGATCGAAGGTGTGGGTGCTGGTATACTATTCGTTGATTCACCGACAACTTTTACATCAAACTCACTAGCAGCAATGATAAAGCCATCTTTACTAACGGAGACCTGAATCTTAGTGACGCCAGGAGTCAGACCACCAATTTGACCGTTCATCATGGGACATGGAGCTTTAATACCATAAGCACAGCCACCTTCTGAGTACTCAATGTTGCCCGCAACAACTTGGGCTATGGTGTTATTCCATGCTTTCCAGTCATAGATCATACCCCGCTGGTCAGTAACTACTTCCCCTTTAGAGTTTCTAAGCAGCACGTTTACGCCATAACCTGTCATAGGATCAGTGGAGACAGTAATAGTTTCACTTCCCGATAAACCATTCATTACCTCTAGACCATAACCCTGGGAGGAATACTCAATGCTGGGAGGCATGAAGGCATCAATCGTACATTCGCCACAGTAGAGTTCCGCATCAACGCCCCCGTTTGCCATAAAACGATGTTCAGAAGTAACGCTTGGCTGACCCAGGGTACTGATAACTCGATTACCTGCAGTGTCAGTTACTGAGTAGTAAATCCAATCACCACTGGGTAGTGCATTAAAAGTACGAAGCTCCGATAACTCCCAGGTATTATTTGCCTGTCGCTGGAAGTACATATTCATTCTCATCTCAACAGTATTTTCTTGCCATGTTAATTCTAGAGTAGTTCGCTGGGTACCAGGATCTGAGCTAATGCGCATCATTTGTGGCGCGTAATAATATTGATCACGAATTCTGATATAAAAATTACTGGCCGCTAGCTTAGCATAATTTGTTTTCCAGATGACAGGGTTATTTGCCGCAGCTTGTACGGATGATGAACCCGAAACAGAAAAATATGCCAGCCCGGCTGTGATGAGACCAATAGCAACAACTGTAAAGAGGAAATTCTTCATTTGATAATGCATACAAGTATCATAGCAAATTAAGCACAAAAAAAACTACAGCATGGATCAAACCATAATTG
>JALYRS010000028.1 GCA_030855135.1 bacterium
TGTGTTGGAGGGTCTAATTTTTTTTGGTACAATATGAATATGTCATTCCAAGCATACCTCGATAATATTGAAGAAAAGACGGGAAAGACTCCAAATGAATTCATTGAGATCGCCAAAGCCAGAGGTTTCGATAAAGATACCAAGGCAGGGGAGATACTCACTTGGCTCAAAGATGATTACGGGCTTGGAAGAGGTCACGGCATGGCGCTGATCTATGTTATAAAAAACGGCGCCGAAATTGAAGAAAAACACGTCAATAGTGGAGGTACACACAGTGATCCATCGGAAACTCTCATTCTGACTGGTAAAAAGAATCAATAGTATTTATAGCTAGTGAATTATTTTATTAATGTTCGTCATAGGTTCTCAACGAGTTCTGTCGGGGAGCAATGTAAATTATTGTTACAACTTCTTGATTATTATATATTCGTGGGATGAAGTAATGCTTCTCTGCTAGAGAAATACACCCTTTTGATAAATACCCATTAGCCCACAAGGTCTATTTCTTAAAGGAATAATTATGACTCAAAATACACCACAGCGTTTATATCTGATGCAAGTGGGAAGTATGCCCGAATACCAGATTCCCATTGTCTGCTATCTGGTGCAAATGCGTGACGGCCAGAATATTCTGATTGACAGTGGTCTACCCGAGATTATCCCAGAAGACTCATCAGAGTTCGAGAATGGGCAGGACATTATCAGGCAGCTGGCCAGCCTAGGCTTGAAACCGGTGGATATTGATACAGTCATTTCGACACATTATGATGGCGACCATGCCGGAAGACACGCGGCCTTTGCCAGGGCGCAGTATGTTGTTCAGAGAGTGCATCATCAGGATGCGGCGAGTAATCCTCGCTACGCCTCCATTCGAGCCCAATGGGATCAGCCCCTTGAGCGTATTCGGATGGTGGACGGAGACACCCAACTGCTACCGGGGCTCGAGCTAATTGAGACGAGTGGGCATGTGCCGGGACATCAATCGGTGCTGGTACGGTTACCTAAAACCGGACTGGTTTTATTGACAATTGACGCTGTATCTTTCGGCGGGAGCTTTACCCGTGGCGAGCCGGACGAAGGGTCTAACCCAGATGGTGAAGCCAGCCGTGCCAGTACGATCAAACTGCTTGATCTGGTCGAACGGGAGCATATCGGTCTAGTAATTTTCGGTCATGACATTGAGCAGTGGAAAACACTCAAACAGGCGCCGGAGTATTACGAGTAACAAAAAAATATCGTGTCACTATAGCCGGCATTAAATTTTTGTTAGAAACTCGTTTTACAAAGTAAACCATTTTCTCCAGAAAAACCTCTTAAATATGGTTTAGTTTTGATTGCTGGGGTTGGAGGAACGAACTTCATGTTTCAGGTATACGTTGGACATACGCCAAACGCAGAGATGATGGCAGGATGTCCGTTCACTTGTTCGCCGGCGTATTGGCGTAATGACACATCTCCGACTAGGTCACCGAAAGAATCAATAATAAAGACACGCAGCTCATTATTTTCATCGATGTATAAGTTTGAAACTAAAGAAAGGTGTCCACCATACTTAGCGGAGAAAAGAACGAGCATGCCACCTTTGGCAAAAATTTGTTGAGATTCTAAAAGTAAACTTGAAACTTGAGCATCTGTCAAAAAAGCTGGTGACACTACTTCTTCCTCAGAGTAACCTGTAACTGGAATCTGTGGGAAAGTCACGACTGTAATCGGACTTGCTACAGCATATACATTAAGCGCGGCTTCAACACTCGACAACATCATTTGGCGGTCCCATCGAAAAAAGCCCTGTTGCTCAGAATTGCCAATGTACGTTATTGAGTCCAGGTCATCTCGGATGTCTTGAATTGTAATATTGGGGACTGATCCCGAGCTAAAAAACTCATAGATCTTAAGAATCGTAGCAATCAATGCTTGGCCACAGCTATTATTCGGAAAAGACGGAGGGTTACTATCGTACTCATCATCATCATCTTGAGATGTAAATAGGTGTCTTGGATCTCGCTCCTCAAGTAAAAACTCAGAATTTGTGATAAGTTCATGAATTTCTTTACCTCGTTCATTTTCACTTGTAGTTTCAATACTAGGTTCGGCACGAGCGTAGGCATGTACAGGAACTCCCTCAAAGAGATTCCTGACTGCTAGGCCGAATCCCATTGTTCCCACGATTTTAAGGAATGATCTTCTATCGATGTATCTGTTCTTGTTACTCTCCACAGTCTCATCTTACAAGAAAAGAAACGAATTATTTAGTGTCAGATACTATCATATTGGGAGCCATTTCTATACTTAGAAACCCTCAAGATTTTCTTAAGCAAACTACAAGAATGTTATGATATCAACATATATGAAGTTTAACTATCAAGACGAGCTAAAAAAGATTATTAAAAATAAGCAGTTAGTCGAAATTAATCTGCTTGGTGATACAGAACATGCAGTTGCTTAACTCGTGATTTAGAATCAATCCAGATTGATACAAGTTTATTACTGAACTCTCGAAAGATATCGGGGATGATTCTTTACACACGGAAGCCATGAAGATTACTAAAGATGTCAAGAAATTTACTTTCGAAGGTACAGAAACACTTATTGAAGTAACGACTGTAGATAATGCTAACCGTTCTGGCAAGGTTATTGCCATGGATGACACAATTATAGCTCTTGATGAGCATTATCCTCAGGATCCAGGTCGATTTGCACGCACATACATATATCCTTCACAGATTTTGTGCATTACAGTTGGCGGCACCTGGTTAAATATTATCGCCCGTTCTATTGCTGGCACCTATTAAACGCAAACGGGGTTTTAGAAACTTACTACTCATGGTTTTACTTGCGAATTAAAGAACTTCCAGATCACATCAGTAGCTGAAATAGAGTTACCGAATACGTTCTTTATAACATCTTGTTTGCCGCCAAACCAAGTATGCGCACCGTCCTTTATGGCATAGAGCTGGACTTCGTCATTATTCTGGCAGCCTTGGTAGATTGTTTTCGTATACAGGGCCAGCACATCCTCAACGTTGGTATCGCAGCCATTGTTAGATCTCCAGAATGCAACCGCGTCTGCTGTAGAGGTGTAGTCATCACCATCCTTATTTACTTCTCCTTTAAAAGGAATAGTTACATCTGCTGTGCCATGTAGTATAAGGACTGGCAAGGTCGATGTCGGTTTATTTAATTCACTTTCATTACTTCCTATCGTCCCTGAGACGTCGGCGATAGCCGCAATTTTAGACGTTAAATCCGTGCCCAATTTATGCGCCAACATACCGCCATTAGAGAACCCCGCAACATATACTCTTCGAAGGTCAATTGTATGCTCTTCAGCCACGCTATCGATAAGGGTACTTATAAAAGCCACATCATCTATGTTCTGTCTTTTGGCACCCCCACAACAAAAATCAGCATTCCATGAAAACTTACTATCATCATCGTCGTTCGTCCCTTGTGGGTAGACAACAATGAAACCTTCTTTATCTGCTTTCTTACTCATTCCTGTGTAAAACTCCATGAGCCGGGGATTATCAGAGTACCCATGCAGCATAATCACCAATGCATACTCTTTTTCTCGATGATAATCTGTTGGGATATGCACATAGTATGATCGTTGTAATTCATTAATCTTTAACGATTTCATTTGGGATATAGGAAATAGGTTAGTAAGTAAATAAATAACAAAAAAGACTAAAAAAATGACAACCACAACAGCAAACATCTTAAATGGAGTCCTTTCTAGTTTTATTGCATGAGACATTACTCTAGTCCAAAGATTCCGGATCTTGTTCCTTGGCATTAGTTACCTCTTGCCATTTGTTCGGTAAATTTCCAGCGGTAGGAAAGCCCTGATTGGCTTTGAGGATCTTGGCCATGTGCATCAGATTCCAAGCTAAAGAAGTAGCTGTCCGATTAGTATAATCGTTATCATATCCAGTAGGGACCTTAGATTTGAGTGGTTTACCTTCGAACTCCGTGTCTCCGTAACTCGGGCCAGGACCAGCCTCTCCCAGCCAAGCGGTGTCAGGCTGAGGAGGAATCACATAACCAATATGGGCGAATTTATACAGTAATGAGGCTGCTACAGCTTTGGCACCATCTTCATTGCCAGTAACTACTACTCCAGCTGTTTTGCCGTAATATAAAAATTGGCCTTTCTGGTTTGTATCACTGCTGTAGGCATACATGCGTTCTGTGACCAACGTGGCGATACTGGACATGGTACCAAGCCAAATTGGGGTGCCGAGGACAAAAATATCTGCAGCCATGATTTTCTTTTGAATTACTGGCCACTCATCTTTAGTTTTTCCGTCTTTAGCCAGATCTTTTTCCATGCCGAAGGCAATCTGATACTCAGCTGCGAATAAAGACTCAACCTCCACACCCTCTTTAATTAAGATATTCGCACACCGATTAATCAATCTTTGGGTGTGTGAAGTTTTATTAGTTTTTTTCAGTGAACAATTGATGAACAAAGCGGTAACATGGTTATCGATCATAAGATATAATTCTATCACAGCTGATATGCTTTGAATTATGCTTACTCTAGTTATAAATACATCTTTTACTCCTAATAGCAGTGCCGGAAAAGTCTCGGCATTAGTTGCGAATGAATTTTATGGGCAACTTACAGATTTAACCAGTTTTAAGGATGCTTTTACTGGTACATATCTGTACGAAGACTCCGTCTTTTCACCATATCAAGCAACCTGTATTAAGCAACTTATTAAAGCCGATAATTTAGTTTTCGTGGTATCCACATATTACAAACTTATGCCGGGTATGTTTAAGAATTTTTTGGACATGGTGCGCATTAAGGCTATCTATGAAAATAAGACAATCGGATTAATTGCAAATAGCCACAAGAATCAAGATTTCGGAGCACGGGCAACTCTGACCACCTTAATGGGGATCTCTGAATTTCACAACTCAAAAACTACTTTTGTTCCCTATATTCCAATTATTGATCCGGAAACTCCAGATATGTACTCACTGAGAGAGTATCGTGCCTACTTTAGAAGATTTAGTGGAGAGGTGTAGTTAGTTACTCAAGACTCAAGGAATGGGCAAAACAAGTTTGTGCCGATGAAATCTGGGAATTAACCAATAGGTCGAGTAAAGCCGCGGTTGCGCTTTCGTACGTCAATGGAGGGGACAACTAGTAGTACAATTAATCACAAGGAAACTACACTATGAATAATAATAACTCATTACTATATCACTTAGGGGGAGTAGCACTGGGTGGAGCATTGGTTTGGTTTCTGATCGGTAACAATACTCAAAACCTATCCAATAGGGTAAGCATGATGGGTTTTAGAGATCAAGAAAACGCTGGGACAACTAATCCAGGTCAGGTGATGGCGGGTACTATCGACGCTCATTTTATTGAACAAATGATCCCTCACCATGAAGATGCTATCACTATGGCAAAATTAGCTCAAACCAAAGCTAAACGGCCTGAAGTGAAGCTATTGGCTAACAGCATTATTGAGTCCCAAGGCCAGGAAATAACTCAAATGAAGAGTTGGTATCAGGAGTGGTATGGTCGAGAGTTACCAACTGGCGATCAGGTCATGAATCAACATGGCATGATGGGAAGTAACGAGATGCACATGGGGGTGCGAGGTGATCAAACTGACATGACGAACTTGGAACAAGCTGTTGATTTTGACACTGAGTTTGTGCGAGAAATGATTACTCACCACCAAATGGCGGTCATGATGACGAGCATGCTTAAAAATGGCACGAATCGACCAGAAATGATAAAGCTAGCCGATGACATTATCACTGCTCAGACTTCGGAAATTGAGTTAATGCGAGGATGGCTGAATGAGTGGGAAGAATAAATTCTCCGACTTTGAGATTACGTCAAACGTGAGCTTTTCCCACCTACAACTTCATACTCAGCCACGCTGTGCATCTCTTGGATAAGAGGGCGAGCTTGCATAATAAGCTTTCGAATGTCCTCAGGTTCTAATGATTTGTCGTGGGCTGTTTTTGTGGTCCATACCTCTGAGACCCACACCTCATTTTCTAGCTCAGAGATACCCACTAGATACTGCAAACAGTCCTCATTATTATCTAGCAGTTTTGCGGCTTCTAACAAGATCTTGACCAAGGTATCTCTGTCTGACTCTGTTACTACGAATTTTCCGAATAATCCATACTTTTTCATAAGCAAATTGTAACATTCTGAGGTTGATTCTAAACTACCCCATTTTTTTGGTATCGTCCCTTGGTATACTTTAATTATATGAAAACAGTCTTAAGTTTGTTGTTTTTGTTAGCAATTATTTTTTCAGGCTGTACTGCCGAAATGAGTGAGAGAGAGGATGCTAGTACTAGTACAGAACTTACTCCATCGGCTTCTCCTCAGTCTGAGTTGGAAGAATCACTGCCTTATACCGCTCGATTTGAAATATTCACAAGAGGAACTAAGAGGATTTTTACACAAGCGATGTATCACAACCTATCACCAGAGCTGTATATTGAGGCTAGAGATCCACAGCTTATTAACGTCCAAAAATCTAACCTTACCTGGAATGATTTCTTCAAAACCTTGCCGTTTTCGCTAACAAAAGATTGTTTAGTTACTGGAACAAAGCAGACTTTCTGTACATCTGACACTGAGAAACTGCGATTTTTTCTTAACGATCAAGAGGTCCCTGAAGCCTTGGATGACGTCATAAAAGCTGATGATACCTTAAGAGTGACCTATGGGAAGTAATCTTCTGTTAATGGATCTATCTCAGACTTCCAAGTCTCCTTCGACCACACGGTCGTAGAATCGATGTGTGTTATACAATAAACTCATGACCGAAAAGAATATTTTAAGCGGCGTGGTGCACGATCTTCCAGACGACCTTAGGGCAGTGCTGAGTGCCGATCCCAAAGCGTTGGCTGTGTGGCAAGATCTGACACCACTGGCTCGCAACGAGTGGATCTGCTGGACAATTTCCGTTAAGCGAGCGGTAACCAGGAGTGATCACGTTAAGCGGGTAGTATCTGAGCTAAATGAAGGCATACGACGGCCGTGTTGCTGGATTGGCTGTATTCATCGAACAGATAAGGCCATCAGTCCTTCGGTGAAGTATATCTTGAGTAAAAAACAAGTTAAGTAAGACCTAGCCACTCCATCTTTAATTTGACCAAACAAATAGCCACCTACAGATGTAGGTGGCTAAAGGAATTCTAACTAAAGACTATTACTTGTTAGAGTTGCTGTTTTTCACTGTGCTACTGACACAGTCTCCCTGATTTTTGAAGAAAGGGAAGAATGACATCCAACCACCCTTTTTACAGTCATCCTTGGTCACTGGCATCGGCACCGGTGTAGGTGAGACTGAAGGACTTGGTGATGGTGTAGGTGATGGAGTTGGCTCAAAGTCAGAAGTAGTCACATCACTGACAGTGCTGACCACAACCTTATCCAAGTAACCATCTAGTCCCTCATCATTTGCTGATGTATCACCAACATTCAGAGCAAACATGCGGAAATTTGATCCGGCGCTCAAGGTTTCCATCTCTGCTGGGATGGCAGGACAGGTAAACGGTGATGTAGCACGTTGTGTCACAGGATACGCCTGTGTTGGATCAAAGGTTACGGTAGTAAAGCTACTCGTAGAGCCAGTACTTGGTACTACGTTATAACGACAGTCGTAGAACTTCAAGTCATCAGAGCTGCCGAAATTAGCGTAAACATTCATATAGAATTGTTCTTCATCACTGCTCTCTCCACCAGTACCAATCATGAAGTCATATGAGATAGAGTTGACACTCGCAATAGCGGTGTTGAGAAAGTTCTCACCCACAAACTTATTCATAGCGGTGGCGCCAATTGGTTGAACGTATAAGCTACCTAAGCCAATGCTTGCTTGGTCAGTGGTAAAAGAATAAGGAGTTGAAGTACTGGCGTCTCGGTTAAATAACCAGCCAGGTTGATTTTCTCCGCTGGCAGTGTCGCCTGAGACGGTAACAGTGCTCACAGCAGCTGCTGCTACACCGGCGGTCATCGCAACCATCAAGACTGCTGTCGCTAGACCCTTTATAATATTTTTCTTAAGCATAATGCTTCCTTCTGTTACTTAATATGACCTATAAACTCCATAGTAACGAAAGATTTTGCTATGAGCAAGGCTGAAGAATTATTGTGATACAAATTGATGAGAAGATGACTCCCTTAACACCTGGTTCAATCAATGGAGCGTTAGTTGAGCGTAATATCTATGCACCAGCCCCGGTAGTTACCATTAGTGTCGAGTCGATTGATGAGTGTCTAAAGAAAATTGAGGCTGGTGGTGGGAAAATTATCGGTCCAAAGGGTGAAGTTCCTAATATGGGTTACTTTGCATACTTTACTGATACTGAAGGCAGCGTCATGGGTTTGTGGCAGGACTGGCCGCGAGAGTAGGACTAACGACCGAGCTCGAGATCCTGAATTATAAGACTTCAGTACATTCCTCTAGCCGTTAGTGGTGTATTGAGGTCTAGGCTTACCGTTCGCTTACTTATTTTTTAAACTATTACTACATCATTGCAGTACCATTCAGTTATGATCAAATTTTTACTGTGGCCGTCAATTATTATTAGCATTGTGCTAACGATTCTCCTAAATCTGATATTTTAAGCATCATCCATAACGCAGTGGCAGCATCTCAAAAATCATCGCTGCCATCACTTTTCACTCGAGACTTCGTGATCTAATACATTTTGATACTGATACTCCAGTGAGTTAAAGATTTAAAGTCAAGACTGCTCCAATTTTTTAAGAATAAGAGGAGGATGCCCATCCACTCTTATTCTGTTCTAACCAACATTCTGATCGGCACAGCATCACAAACTACCCGAGTGATGAGGGTCGGAAAACCATCTGGATCAGGTATAGCAACTTCCCTGGACAGTACAACTTCAATCTCATCTGAACATTCTGGATATGCCTCCAACAGAATGGCAGTAGCTTCAGCTATTGTCGGCAGCTGTCGCTCAGTTACTTTAGCCACCATCAGCAGGCACATCACAAACAGTACCACAGCCAGTATCGCTTGTGCGTCTTTTTGATCTGAGTTACGGTGATCCATCACTTACTCCCTTACTGTTAATGAGCATCTGGGCATCCTCCAGGGGGACATATCCCCTTAGCTATTTTTCGGTAATAACAGCTAAGGAAATACGTACAAAAAAACCTCCCGTAAGGGAGGTTGGAGTCGAAAGTATTTTACTCTAACTACGACAACAAGCCCTTACGAAAGAGGGATGATGTATAGTAATAGTAGCCAGTGTTTTGTTTCATCTGCAATGATTATAATTCGGTCAATAAGAATTGTCCACAAAATCTTTAACTGCCGGCAAATGGCGATCCAAATATACCCACTGATAGCTCTGCCCAAATTAAGAAGACGGCAGCAATTATAATGAGGGCAACTGCCTGTTTATATCTACGATTATTCACTTTACTTGCAATTAATTCATAGATAAGGCCAGCACCAAGTAAGAGTGAACCGATAACAGCAAAATCGAGTACACCCCAGTCTACATCGTCACTAAACAACATAGCCACTAATGGTACCAGTAATATCAAACCTGTTCCAACTGCAATGCGGAAAATAGAATTAGTTTTCATACCTTATTCCCTTTCGTTTTCATTATTTTTATACTCTAAGATATCTCCCGGCTGACAATTCAACGCCTTACATATTGCTTCTAATGTCGAGAGTCTAACCGCCTTGGCTTTGCCATTTTTTAGAATTGATAGATTCGCCATGGTAATGCCAACTCGCTCTGCAAGTTCAGTCACACTCATTTTTCGCTTTGCTAACATCACATCTATGTTGATAATTATTGCCATTATTTACCTCAGACCGTTAAGTCATTTTCTGATTTTATGTCTACTGCATTTTGGACAAGACTTTGAAACAAGGCTCCAGCAGTGGCAATTACCAATGAAGCTCCGATAATAACCAATCCCAGTGCTACTAAGCCAGGTGCATCATCTCTATCTGCAACATAAAAAACATATGGCATCCCACCCGAGAAAAGGGCAGCTATTGCTAGAGCGCTGTACTTAATTTTGTTGAGTGCAGTGACTGATAGTAATGAGAAAGCTTTATTTTGTTCTATATAAGTAAGTAATCTAACTGCTTGAAATAAGGCAAAGAAAAAGGGAATTGCTGGCACATACAGACCAATCAGTATCGGTGCATAGTCAAAATCGCCGGCAAGTTCGGCCATTACTACTTGTGGGAGGACAAAGACACAGACAGCTAATACGATACATCCAATTAGAGCGATAACGCCCTTAAGGAATAGAGTTGAACCACGCTTCATATGCAGTACCTTATATCTAATAGTGATAAAGGTATCATAGCGATTTATTTATCGTTTGTCAATATATTATTATTGTTATTCGGTGTAGTCGTGTTTTGCAACTCGTTCTAGTTCGGCAATATCGAACTTTTTCATCTGTAAAAACGCTTGGGTGACACGCTCAACTTTCTCTTGATCGTGACTCCTCATCATTTCATCTAAGACTGTAGGCGAAATTTGCCACGAAACGCCATACTTATCTTTCAGCCAACCACACTGCTCGGCTTCTGGAACTGCCGATAGTTTCTCCCAATAATAGTCAATCTCAGTTTGTGTTTCGCAGTTAACCATGAAGGAAACTGCTTCATTGAAGCTATATTTATGCTCTCGAGCACTGTCCATAGCCACCATCCATGTATCAAGGAGTTTGAAATCTGAGAACATTACTGCATCTTCAGAATCTGGTTCAGCGCCAGGACCGTACTTTTGTAAAAAGCCCTGTTTCGATGCTTTAAAAACAGCAACATAGAACTTAACTGCCTCTTCTGCCTTTCCATACACGTCTTCTACGAATAGTAATGATGGCAATATCTCTGGTCGCTCATCACCCGTCGGATCGGTGAGGATTAACTGCCATGATAAACCAAATTTATCTTCCACCCACCCATAACGCTTACTAAAAGGATATTCCTGAAGTGGCATTAACACTTTGCCACCATCAGCCAGCTTCTCCCATGCAACGTCAATGTTATCCTCAGCATTCTTTTCTTTTGCTGGATCAAAATTTACCATAAAGGAGATTGAAGGGTTGAACATAAACAATGGTCCAGCACTGATTGCCATAAAAGACATGCCACGGATTGTAAAAGAAATTAAATCCGTATCACCCGATGGAGTATTGTGAAGTGTAGTACTGTGCGTAATATTAGAGTCTGAGAAAACCGATGTATAAAAATCAGCGGCTTCTTTTGCTTGAGTATCGAACCATAGGTGGGGGATTATTTTCTGCATGATGTGATTCTAACAAGTTGTTACTGCGTTGACAAATTAATTTTGTTACCTCTTTCCTACGTGCCAGCCTCTTCTTTATCGCTATACTAAGGGATAAGAACAGGAGAAATATGTTTAAACCAATTACTGCATTTAGTGGCTTCTCTGTGTCGGATTTAGCCGCAACAAAAGCTTTCTATCATGAAACTCTCGGATTGGAGGTTAAGCAAGACGAAATGGGCTTGCAGCTCCAAGTATCGGGTGAAGCAACTGTTTTTATTTACGAAAATGAAAACCACCAACCAGCCACTTTCACCATCTTAAATCTTGTCGTTGCCAATATTGATGAATCTATCACCGAGCTAGCTGGCTTTGGAGTGAAGTTTGAGCAGTACCATGACGAAAATATGCCTCAGGATGACAAAGGTGTGCTGAGAGGTTTGAGCGCTGGGATGGGTCCAGACATCGCTTGGTTTAAAGACCCCTCAGGTAATATAATCTCCATCCTCCAGGATAAGTGATAGATCGTTTTATATGACTCAACAAACAATTTTAATCACCGGTGCTGGCAGTGGAATTGGCAAGGCCACAGCAATTGCCTTGGCGCAGAAGGAGCATCGAGTCATTGCCACGACTCACAGCCAGGCTGATGCAGATGATCTAACTCATCTGGCACAAGGAAACCACTGGCCAATAGAATCATTTGCACTTGATATCACCATAGCCAAGGACAGAGAGAAAATTCTTCAGTATGATCTTGACGTGCTCATTAATAATGCGGCCATTGGTGAGACAGGTTCACTCGCAGAAATTGAGATCGAGAAAATCAAACAGACCTTTGAGGTAAATGTGTTTAGTACCTTTGCGCTGACTCAAGTTGCGCTGAAACCGATGATGGAAAAAGATAGAGGGAAGATCATTTTCATCAGTTCATTACTAGGCAGAGTAACGGCGCCTTTTTTTGGACCATACAGTATGAGTAAATTCGCTCTCTCAAGCGGAGCTGAGATGTTACATAGTGAAGTAGCTCAAGTGACTAAAAATGTGCAGGTGGCTATTATTGAGCCAGGAGCATATCACACGGGTTTTAATCAGAAAATGATAGCCAAGAAATTCGTGTGGATGGATGAAAAATCATATTTCTATTCACTCATCGATACCCTAAAAAAGAAAGAAAAACGTCAGTTTTCGCTCACCGAGCAAAAAGACTTGAGTAGTATTGTGAACCAAGTAGTTAGAGCTGTAGAAGCTGAAAACCCCAATCTACGTTCATCTGCTCCCTGGTGGCAAGCGTTGGGTGTGCGCATTTTGCGAGCTGCAGGTAAATAATATACTTTTACCCTACTAAATATGCTACAGTGCTGTAGGAGTACTTCTATGCTTAGTTTAATGGTGTTATTGATCTCGGGTGGAGTTTTAGTATATGTAGCACAGGCAAATTTAATGCTTGTCTCGGTAAGAGTTGGCCCCTATATTTTAGCCGATATTCCCTTGTTTTATGTCATCATTGGTTCGTTTGTTGCCGGTTTAGCCATTTCCTATATCTTTCGTATACTGCATGACATCTCGGGTTCATTAGTACTACGAGGTAAAAGAAAAGAAATTACTCAGGGTAAGACTGACGTCTTAGAGCTTACGAAGAGGGTACATCAACTAGAACTAGAGAACCAAAAGCTCAAGTTGGGACATCTCTCTGCGCCCAAAGATAGTAAATCGCTGTGAAGTCATTCTTAGCTAAGATCTGGAAAGCCTTACACCTACCCAAAAACCTACAGTTATTTGTAATGCGCTTTTTTCAAAGTCAATTTTTAGTGGGTGTTACGGGAATTATTCTTAATGATGAAAATAAGGTACTACTTTTCAAACATACCTATAGACAACATTCTTGGAGCTTGCCAGGTGGCTATATGAAGTCAGGTGAGCATCCTCGTGAGGCACTAGAACGTGAGATTGAAGAAGAATCAGGGCTGGTTATCAGTGCCGATGAGTTGCTAAAAACTCGTACCGACCGCACTGATGCACGTTTAGATATATGTTATACAGGTATACTAATAGGTGGCGAGTTTCGGCCAACTTCGGAAGTGACAGAGTTTGGTTTTTTTGCCATGGATCAGTTGCCGCTCCTTCGTCAGAATCAGATTTTTTTGATTGATCAAGTGCTGCGTAAGCGAGTCAATAAACAAGGGTATTAGGCTTCTAAATCTCCACCACCACTCCACCCATTTTCTTCATAAAGTAGGTGTCATGAGTGATATACAAAATACCACCCATAAATTTCTCCAGAGCATTTTCTAGCTCTTCAATCGATGGCAAGTCTAAGTGATTGGTCGGCTCATCTAGGATCAATAAATTTGGATCACCGATAAACATTTTGATCAGTTGAAATCTGGCTTTCTGTCCACCTGACAGGTTCATTATTTTTTGCTGGCCATCAATAATAGGATCAAACAAGTACTGGGCCATTAAGCTTTTGACTCGTCGATCTTCAACAGCGATTTTCTTTTCCTTAAAACATGCTCTGATGCCTTCTTCGAGAGGTAATGCCAAGTATCGTTCACTAATTTCCTGCTCATACTCACCGATTCGCAAGTCCTGGCCTAAGACAATCTCACCATCTATCTGGAGTGCTTTTGGTGCCTTGTTTCTATACAGTGACATAATTGTTCGTACTAAAGTACTCTTGCCGGCACCGTTTTTACCTTTAATAAAAACACGATCATTATTTCTCATCGAAAAGCTGAGGTTACTGAAAACAGGCTCGTCGTAGCCTAGGGCCAAGTTTCTGGCCAAGACTAATTCACTACTGCGCTTGCTATCACTAGAAACAGAAATATTTATATTTTTTTGTTTAAACTTATGATACGAATCAACCACTTTTTTATCTAAGGACTCAACTGAGCTTTGATCAATCCAGAATGATGGCTTGACTGTCTCAGCTTTGATTTTTTCATAATCGCGCAGCCAGTGATCGTAACGGATCTTCCACTCCTTACTTTTGGCTCTCATTTGTAAGCCCCACTCGACTTTTTTCTTGGCTTCTTTTAGGCGATTTAGTTGGTCAGAGTAGAGCTTGACCGAGGTGAGAGTTTGGGTAGCATTTTGTGAAATATAGTGGCTGTAGTTTCCCTTATAGATATCAATTTGTTTGTCTTTGAGTTCAATTATCTTCGTCACATACTTCAGGACATCACGATCATGCGTTACCACCAGAACCGTTTGAGGGATGCTTCTCATCCAGGTGATGAAGCGTTCCTTGCCATGGTAATCCATGTGGTTGGTGGGCTCATCTACTAACAGCAAATCTGAGCGAGAGAACATCATGCGCGTCATCTCCACGTAGCGCTTTTCACCGCCAGATAAAGTGGCAAGTGGCTGAGTCGCACTGAGATTTGAGATATTGAAATCCTGCAATGTGCTCATAACCGCTTCTGGAACATGAAAGTAACGTCGATCTGTAAATTTTTCTAATGTGTCGATGTAACGCTGTGTATTTGTATGATGACCTTGTTCATACTCATCTAGTATCTGCTTGAAAGCAAAGTAATCAGGCACATCTTTGAGGATGTAATCAAGTGCTGACTGCTGATTGTCACTGATATGTTCCTGCTTAGTCAACGTAATGCGAATCCCTTTGCGAGTAGTAATTTTGCCCTCATACGTATGATTTTCACCACTTAGTATTTTTAAGAGTGTGGTCTTGCCATGGCCATTCCTACCAATTAAGGCGACTATTTCACCAGGCACGATACTAAATGATAAGTCTTTGAATAAATACTTAGCACCCAGTGACATTGAAATATTTGAGGCATCGATTAACATGATGGGTAATTATACTCTAAATGAAAGCATATCCTCGAGTACTTATCTTAGGAATGAATGGAAAACAGGGGCTAGAAAGGAATCTTTAAAAGCTAATCTCTTGATTCTGTATGGGCATCACTACATCAGTAATTCCCAGCTCTTGCGTAATTCGTTCGGCTAAAGCAGCCCGAGGTACATTATCACCATGGGTAATAAACACTTTCTTGACATCTTTAATAGCCTTTAACCAGTCGAGTAATTGTTGCTGATCAGCATGAGAGCTCATAGCCTGAGTGCTATTAATAC
>JALYRS010000029.1 GCA_030855135.1 bacterium
GCGTGAGCCATCTCGTTGGTGGTAGATACGGCAAAAGTAGCAAAAGTATAGTCAATGCGAAGTCCGATCGTCCGGGCCGTAACTACCGCCCGATCCACGGCGTTGGCCTGAATGGCAGAAGGTGAGAATAAGTCTTCCACTCTTGGCGACGAGGTGGAGTTGGGGGTGTAGCTGGGTGTAAAGGTAGGTTGTGGTGACGAGTAGTTGTGTGGTTGTTCAGGCGGAGGACTGCTGAGAGCAGTAGAAACCTGAGTTTGAGGAGACGAAACGCCGTAGACACTCCCCGCGGAGCCGACCAACTGGCCAATACTCGGCATGGAAGAGCCAGGAGTCATGGTACTGGTCATTACGGGATTACCTACCAGAAACTGCAGCTCTACTTGTTTGTTCATAATATTTGATAGGACGCTGGAAATAATGGGGGAGAGATTTTTCTGTAGGTGAGCTGAGTGAAAAGCGGTAGGACTCGTAATAACACCTTTTACGCGAAAGTCATCAATGGCTACGAGATCAGTCAGAGGATTAGACAAGATCCAGGTACTAAAGACGGCAGGACTCAACTGGAGTTGGAGCTGGGCGCAAGCCTGTTTCCAGATGGTAGGAAGATCAAACATAGAACGAAACCTTTTATTGTGGATTTTGGCCACAAAAACTCCCACTCGATCCATACATGAATCAAGACATTAGACAGACAGTCACAAAGTGAGTGCTTAACTTATACACAGAGTTTTCCACACGGTGCAAGTGGCAAATCGCTACTTTGAGGTATTTTGAGTGGTTGGAGGCGCGTAGCTGTCTATCGAGTACTGATCAAGTGAGCTGAAGTGCTTGGGTTGCTCGTTCGTAGCTACTGTTTGATCGGTGGCGGTGGTGACTGGCTGGGTATTTCCGGCAGCTGGTGGTGTCTGTGAGCGGGCGGTAGATTGCTGGTTAGGATTTGGTACGGCGATTTTTTGACTCAGGCCACCAAATGAAGCTGGCTGGGTTTGGCCGGTGCCCGTTAAGCCTGACTGCTTGCGCTTGAGTAGTTCTTCTGGGTTGGTAGTGATAACTTGGTGTTCTTGATTACTAGCCACCACGCGGAGGGCGACGTGATTCGAGCCGGCAAAGAAAATTCCTTCACCCACATCGGCCGTGACTAGCAACTGGCGCTCACCAGCAGAGAGATAAAAGGTCTCAGTCAACAGTGGGACGGCTGCGCTCGACTGTTTCATTAAGAACTGAATCGAAGCATTCGTTACAATGGCCTTCCCATAGTCATTGTTTAAAAAGTCTTCCACGTCTTGAGTAATAGTCGTAATGCCTAAGTAGTATTTACGTGCGCGTTTGGCCATCGAGTGAATAAATGATGCTGAGTCAGCATGCTTCATGAAGTACCAGGCCTCATCAATGACGAGAATGCGTTTCTTGAGCGTTTTCTTAATTTTGGTCCAGATAAAGTCCAAAATAATGAACATGGCAATTGGCCGTAGTCCCTCTTCCATCTCTTTGACAGAGAAGACTGTAAGCTGGTTGGTGATGTTGAAGTTTGATGGTTGGTCAAAGATACCTCTAAACGAGCCAGTGATGTATTTTTCCAGACGAGCCGCAATATCATCAGCCGACGCATCTTCCATACCAATCAAGGCTTTATACAAATCTTCCATTAACGGAGGTTCGTTGGTTTGGGTGGCTGGATCTGGAGTAATCCCTTTAGCTTTGTAGGCCGCCACTAGTGAGCGGTCGAGCAAGGCTTCTTGTTGAGGTGTCATCTCTCCCAACATAACCTTGAGTAAACTGTGTAGGGAGATAATTTTTTGGCCAAGTTCATTCTCACCCTCTTCATAGATATTAGACAAATCAAAGGGATTAATTTTTGTATCTGAGTTAAAGGTAAAGTTGATGTACTCACCACCCATAGACTGACACATATCCTCGTACTCGTGTTCTGGGTCGAGCACGATCACATCGAGGCCAAACATCAGTTGGCGCAAGACTTCTAGCTTCACCGTATATGATTTACCGGCACCTGACTTCGCAAAGATGACCATATTAGCATTTTCCATCTGGAAACGATCGAAGATGACTAACGAGTCGTTGTGTTCGTTAATACCGTAAACCACGCCGCTTTCCATCGTCAACTCGGAAGAGGTGAAGGGAAAAGTGGTGGCTAAAGAAGTGGTGTCCATGTTTCGAGTAACAGAAAGTTTATCTTTACCCATGGGCAAAGTGGTCTTAAAGCCCTCATCCATCTGAAGAGCAGCTTTTTTAGAGACAATCAGCATGGCACCTAGTGTGGACTGCACATTTTTCGTCACCCGTTCTAGCTCTTCCATACTGTTTGCTTGAATCGTGACGTATAAACCAAACTGGAAAAACCGCTCTGAACCCTTAGCTAACTGCTCACGAATATATCGCGCGTCTTCTAACTTGACCTCAGTATTAATATTGCTAATCTTGCCGTTTCTAATATCTGATTGAATTTCGGCTTCCATCTCAGTGATTTTGCGGAACAAATTATCTAAAATTTCCTTAACGTCCACCGGAAAGATAAACATCGAGATGTTGAGCTGATGTGGGTAGTTAATTAAAGGTGATAGCCAGTTAGCCGGCACTGAGCGGGGATAGCCAGCAATAAACAGTGTTCTGGTGTAAGTAGAGTTGATTTTTTGATAGGTAAAATCAAGCTCAATGGCTTCGGGCGCAATAATATCCTGAATTGTAACCAGACCTTGAGAAAACTCTTTGAGGCGAGCTATGTCCTTATTTTGCTGATCTTCCTCTGGTGATTGAGGAATGTTTTTCTTATTTAGGAACGGTAGCGGTAATGAGGACAGCAAAGACATTAGCTCTATTGTAGGACATATACCTAGATCTCTGGTAGTGGAGGAACTGAGCTAGGAGTGACCGGCGTTGGTGTTGCGGGTGGAATCGAAGGTGTCGGTAGGGATGATGGCGCTACTTCAGTACTTGCGGTTGGTGATTCACCAGGTGCCACAACAGAGGCTGTTTCATTAATAATTGCTTGCACATCATCAAGTGTGTCGGCAGAAGTAGACGCTTCAAACGCAGGTGCGACTGGTTGAGCTAGAGGCATTGTTGGAGCCGGTGGCATCGGTGGAGTTGGAGGCATCGGTGGTGTGGCTGCAACTGGGGTAGGCATGGCGGATGGCACGACAGGAGCTGTTACAGGTTCGGTCATTGGCTGAGTTACTGGAGCGGTATTTGCCTCCTCAGTCGGGTTAGGTGCAGGTGGAGTAGTGGAGGATGAGAAATTTTGCATGCTTTGAGTCTGGGGTATATTTGCTTGGTTGTCAAACGCAGCTGTTTGATCAGTTGCTATCCCGTCTGAAGTAGCAGCGTACTCAGTCGCTGGATTAGGGGCTAATGCTGTATGTAAAAACTCTTGCCTCACTTGAGCTGCGACAGCTGCCGTAGTGTAGTTAGTGGTGTCAGTTAGTTGCTGGCCTTCGGCGGCTTCGGGATTATAACTATTATAAAAAAGTTGAATAATTTCTTGGGTGTTTAGTTGGCGAGCGTACAACCCAATTCGACTGAACTGACCAATTAAATGATCGCGCTTGGGCTCTAAAATATCTCTAGCTTTCTCTAAAATAACACTGCGTTCGACACTGGTAATATCAATCTGCTTCACACCTGGCAGAACCGTAGAAGCAGGCATTAGACCCATCTCCAGTGAGTTGGCGGGGATGGCGACATAAAACTTTTTATCCAAAATGTTGCGTTCTTTAATTAACTCACCCACAAATTCGCGGTAGTTCTTGATGGCAGTTTTCTTAAGGGGCTCTCCAGCTTGGTCTTCCTGCTCTTTAAGTAAATTAAGATAGTTAGTAATATCTTTCGTTTGGGAACGAATCACGATTTGAATCGGGTAGTTAAGTGAGTTGAGCAAGCCCGCATAGGCATACATGATGGCATCTTGCTCTTCTTCGGCTAGCAGACCGAAGTTCATGGCATTGACAGTTAATATCAGCGAAGCAGCTCCATCCTTCATGATAGCTAAGTTATTCGTAATATCGTAAATTTCGAGAAAATTTTGGGCGGTAGATTGGATGGCGGTGGACATAGGCTAGGTATAGTATACGTGCTCAGTGGCTCATTATGCCAGACTTCTTATCTCAATTGGTGAAACGACCTCTCCCACAAGTTGCAACTGTTGGGGCGTAAAGTCAAAGCCGTCTTTTTCTACGATTAAAGTATAATTTCCGTCGGCCAGGGGGGTGGTGACAAAGAATTGACCAAGGGCATTGGTTTTAACTGCCCTAGCAACTGAGCCTGACTCAGTCTGAATCTCGACAATTGAGTCATTTAGTAGATCGCTGTTACGGGACAGAACCATTCCTACTAGTTTATTGGGTTCGGTGGGTGGAGTAGGGAAGGGAAGGTTGGTGTTGAGCGTGGCTTGGTCACTGGTTCTGTTTTGTAGCTGCTGAGCTTGATCTTCAACATAAGCTCGCTCGGCTTCATCATTGGTGGTGATGGTCGATGTCATACCTGCTTCGGTAGACTCGGCATCAACATCAATCTCTTCTACTCCGGGAATCTGGATGTCTTGAGCCACCAAGTGACTGGCTAGTTCTTTTTTATCAAATACTTCAGCCTGATATTGATACGGTGATTTGGGCGCCTCTTCCTTTTTATCAATGGTATAGAGGGGAACGTGCAAGTTGTTGGGGTCGTTGGCCATACTGCGCGGTCGGACTCGCAAGTTTGGTTTGACTGCCTGTCGCTCAACATCCACTTCATTGACCTTAACCGAGCCAAAAGAAGCCATAATCTCGTTAAGTCGCAGTTGCTCGGCTTCATCAAGGGGGTCGAGAGGTACTTCGGTTTGAACCGACCTTAAGTACTCACGAATCCGCTGGTGGCGAGCGGGACTCAAATCAAGTTCTTGTTCGTTGTTGGTAGTGCCTGATGGTTGGTATAAAAAGGGTTCAGGAATGTGTGGCTCTCGGCGCCAATAGTACTTGGTGGGCCGGTAAAGGATCTTAAAAAAAGTCGTCACCCAGTGATCAAAGGGCCGTTCTTCAAACGGCACAAAAGCCATGATCGCCCCAAAACCAACGGCTATACAAATGAGCGGCCACTTAAAAAGAGGGTATAAATTGGTGGTATAAATCAAAAAAGCCACGATACAACCAGCACCAACCTCAAGAAATTGCTTGAGAGTCATGTTGCCGATAATATGAAAGCGGTACCCCACAAGGTCTTGAGGGATTGGGTGTTCACGCATACGCAATATCGTATCAGTTTAGCCCGCACGTGACTACCTGAGTACATTTTTACTGATTGGTGGCTGGCACGGTTTTTACAGCTGGAGTTATGACAACGACGTCAATTGCGACACCATCAGCGTTTAGTAGCGTGCCGGTGAAGCGATAGTACGGATAGGCCAGGCCTGCGTTGGCATCAACACGATACTCTAGCACAACACTTTCAAGTTGACCGCTAGTAATGCTTCTAATATTGGTTTGAAGCACCTCTTCTTGATCAGCAAAAATAATGGCGGCCTGATTTGCATTTATGTTGGCCATCGCCTCAGCCAAGCTTAGCGTCTCTGCTTGCCAAGCTGTTTCAAGGTTACTCATTAAAGGTTGGTAGCGTACTTTCTGTACACCATTGGTGTCCGCCACGACGATAAAAGGAAAAATCGTACTATTAAGATAATAGACAGGATAGCCATCCACACTAAAACTAAAAGGCACTGAGATAAAGTGGGCCTCCTCGGCGGGCACGGATTCAGGATGAATCTGCGCGCCCAAGTACTCAACTCCAGCATCAATCGGTCCTAACTGAATATTAGGAAAAGTGGCGGCTATGAAGTTTTGTGCCACCGCCATGCCTTGTGGTTTGGTAATAATGGGAGAGATGCCGCTAATGTCTAGCGTTTGGCGACCAAATTCGTACTGACCCACTTCTGGCACAAAACTAAGAAAATACTCATCTGAGGTCCAAGTATTAGGTGCGCCCGCCACTGGCTGGAGATTGAAAGATGTGATTAAACGATTTGTCACTTCCTCTACACTTTGTTGGTTGGGTAAGACTCGGGCGACAGACATTCGAGCTGGTGGAGTAAGTGGTGTGCCGACAAATGTTACATTATTAAAGCTAGTTCGGGTGTTATCAAGATTGGTCACTGCCAGTGGTGTTTGGGGAATCTCAGGCGTAACGGGCGTCAGCGCACGTAAAATAGCCGCCACAACCAAAGCAATGGCTACTACCACTACTCCTATTTGAAACCATCGTTTATTCGTAACACGTTCGTACTGCATCGAGCATCTTAATGGTATCACCCTCAGGCACAATATTCCTCAGAAGTGAGTCTTCGTATAAGCGGGCGTTGGGCAAGCGAGGGGTGTAAGCATAGTGTAAATGAGGTCCAGTTGAGTAACCTGAATTGCCTGATTTGCCAATCAGATCACCCGCGGCCACGGTGATGGTTTCACCAACTTCAATTTCAACGGCAGATAAGTGAGCAAAAATAAGGAAGAAGCCCTCATCTGTTTCTAGTCGGACCCAGTTGCCATACCCATCCGCCATAAATGGTGGCCTGTTCAGACTGCCATTGAAGGTGGCGTAGACGTTCGTGCCAACTGGGGTCATGATGTCAAAAGCGTCCTCACCGGTAGGTGTGAGTGAGCCGGGCGCGTGTGACATTTTGTCGTAGCCAGGACCATTATCACTATAAGGAAACTGGCCTATAGCCCCATTGGTCGGCCAGCAGCTTTCGGAGCTCGGGCAGGTGCCAAAACAAATTACTTCACTGGTGGTAGCAGTCTCGTTGGTGGTGATGACTTCACCTTCTTCATCGATGACGTCAAAAGTAATGGCAAATTTATTACGCACACTCGAATCATCGTAATCACCACCACTAAAAGGAATGGTGTAGCTACCTAAATCACTACCATCTATAGTAATCGTTTGTCCCACCATATCTTCTAAGCCAGACTTAAAGTCTTCATAGCTATCACTACTTGGTGGCGTGGTATTGCCGTCAGGATTAGTTTCCTTGTTGGGGGTAATGGTCATCTCATCGGTGGGCACTTGGGTCAGGCGAATACTATAACCGGCCTTCGCTGAGACAGAAATTTGATAGGTAATATCGGTGGGATCTTCAAATTTAATACCTGGTGAGGCGCGTTTCTCTATCACTACGTAGCGAGAAATCTGAGCATTGGTACCAAGTGTGGGCAGAGGATCTAAAAAGGCTTGCATGATGCCACCTTGAGCCATCATCGCTCCCACTACTGCGATGCCCATCGTGCCTCCCACACCCACCAGGGCTGTGGTGTTAGTGGGATTGGCGATAGCTTCGCGAGCCAGCTCTCCCGCTCTTTGCAGAGGATTAAGGACATTTGAACCGCCAGTACCACCAGCTTCTCCCGCTGCCGCGACTTGGGAGCTGGCCGCCGAAGCAGCCGCAGGCGCTGCATTGAGGCCCAGTGCCTGACCGAGAGTAGAGAATAGCCCACTGGCTGCGCCTATGACACCCAGACCAACTGCGCCAGCAATCACTGCCAAGACAGGACCAAGTAAGGGAATCGAACTAATAAAAGCGGTAATAGCAGAGATGGCACCTTGAAGTGCTATCAAAGCTCGAGTGACGGCGGCACTATTTTTTACCGTTTGGACAAGTTGTTTAGCCCGAGCTAGTGACTTGGCAAACAGTTGTGTTTTACGAACTTTTTCAACTTTGTCTGCTGTGTCGGCTACATCAGCTACCCCCTTGGCATTCTTCCCTTTAAATAGGGAGCGGATATTCTTCACTGTTTTGACCGACTGTTGAGGATCGAAGCCGCCACCTTGAGCCGATTGATATGTTTCGTACTGATAGCTGCCAGTGTTATTGGCGGCATCACTGATCTCGCTGGTCAGTTCCCAGGGAGAAAGTTGGCTCAAGGCCGCCCATAAATCTTCGTTTTCATTAAATACGGGTTGGCTGGCGACGTAAATTGTAGCGACATCGGGGGTGGTAACTACTATGTTTTGAGCAGCTACTTTAGCATAAATAGCTTTAAGTTCTTGAGGAGAAAACTGCCCCTTCATCTGCTGGTCAATTTGACGATACAAGTCACGGTTAATGTTTTTTCGACGTTCGTAATAAGCCTCTGAGGTTTCCGCGACTACTTTATCGCGGGTTTCGGTGCCGGTTTCAGCTGAGGAAGTGGCGGATGGACCAGCCGCAGAACGATGGGCGAACACTGGCTGAATCACGTTTTGAATAAGTGAGGTTTTTGCTTCGATGCTATCTAGCTGCAGCGGCGAGAGGTGGTTAAAGGGAGTGCCCATTAATGATTCAAGCGAATCGCCCTTAACCCGACCCTGACCATTAATAGCGCCCACGTCACGCGCATCACTCAAACTACGATCACTAAAATCTATCTGCTGAAGGCTGCTAGGCGTGTAATCCAATAAAGCTTCCGCGTTGGCGGCGGTAGGTAGTGGGGTGTCGGTGGCCAGGATGGTGGGGAGATTAGTGGCTTTAACCAACGCTCCGCCTTGTTGAGCCCAGTAGACCTCAGCTTCTTGTAACAGTTGTATTTGTTCGGCAGTAATATTCTGAGGCGAGATACCCTCGACAGCGGCGATGACACTCAACAAGTATTGACGAGGATCTTGATTGGTCTGCAGACCTTCATGAATTTGAATGACTAGATTATCAATTTGGGCGGTATTTAAGCCTTGCTCGAGTAACACTCGGC
This sequence comes from bacterium, assembly GCA_030855135.1. Lineage (GTDB taxonomy): Bacteria > Patescibacteriota > Microgenomatia > UBA1400 > PJMF01 > JALYRS01. The sequence continues at coordinate 8,703 of JALYRS010000029.1, forward strand.
GAAATTTTTCTTCATTGACCGCAATATTGCTACTGGTGACGCCAAAGTCATCGAGCTTGAGCAGCTCGGTTTCCATGGCGACTGCTTCTGGGGTGTCGGGAGTTTGGGTGGGAATGACCTTCTCGGACATCACCTCTGCATATTGAACGCGATCTGTTTTACTCAATTGTGTCTGGTCGTTGACCACGTTTTGAGTAATCTCGGCGACTTTATCGGGGGCCAGATTTGCTTGCTGCTCGGGCAAGTATTGGGTCAGAGCATACGTACGGAAATTTTCGGCCAACGGGGAGCCGCTGAGCAAGATATTTTGAAGCATGGCTTTACCGTAGGGCAGACGATTAGTTTTGATGGCGGCTAACTGTGCTGGCTTAAGCGAGAGTATATGTTGACGGACTTCACGGTTAATTTCGTATCGCAACTGTGGTGGCAACTGGGCAAAGGCAGAGCCTTGCGTCGGCATGCCATACGCTGAGTACATGCCTTGAGCTATTTGATTTTGCAAAAAACCCACTTGAATAGAGATCGATTGGTAAGCGGTTCGTTGCTGCTGGGCGGGAGTTTGCAGCTGCCAACTGGTTTCGTTGTAATTGGCTAGCACTGGAGTGACTTGAGGTACGTTGCCGCCAGGGGCGGTGGGTGAGTTAGCACTGCCGACTGGGGTAAAAACAGCATTAGGATTAGCCTGATCTTGATCGATGAGCTCGTTTTCCGGTGCAGTTGCCACTACCTCTTCTGGAGTAGGCTGAGCTGGATCAATAGGTGGTAGAGTAGATGATTCGTCAATATCCTGAGCAGACATACGCTTCATTATACCCGAGAAAAAGCACTCTGCGGGTGAGGCAATTTCTAGATCAACGAGGCCACCATCTTGCCCAAACTAACCTGGTGGGTCGGCGCTTGGAGGAAGGCATAACTGCTATTACTAGGTGACTGGGGTAGCGTGGCCCCCGCGTGATTGCGGGATTTTTTGGTTGGTGACGTGGCGTGTGGATGATGAGTGGGCATGCCGGGTTTCCAGCCACAAGTGGGGCACCAGCGTGCGGTATCAGAGATTTTGGTATTACCACACTGCCGACAGCGTTTGGGCAGGCACTTATCTTTTAATGAGCCGATGAGGTTGGGGTTGAGGGAGTTGGCTTGCAGCTGTTTACTTAGGCCACCATAGGCGCCAAAGCCACAGCTCGTCCAGCCACCGACTCTACTCGCCAAGGAAGGAATACTCGAAAGTAGTGAACCTAAATAGGCCTCACGATCTTCACCTCCAATTAATCGTTGATACTCTTGAGTAATTTTCTCTACTGGAATGTCTTTATTAAATAGGAGTGGATTGGCTACTGATTCGAAAAAAGTTTTTAAGCGTTCTGTGCGGCCGGCAGCTGGCGTGTGCAGCTCTTGCTCCAGGACATCAATGATAGCTCGCGTCACATCGGCGATGATGTGATCGGGGGTCTCACTGTGAGCGGTGCGGGATAGTTTTTCTCTGAATTGTCGTAAAAAAGTAGGCTTTTCTGCTGCTAGTTCTTCCAGTATCACTTGGGCGGGCAGGTTTTTTCCCTCATTGGCAATAATTGCCACTACTTGCATTAAGGCCTCATCAGTTAATTGATTTTTATCAAGTGACTCGAGTCCTAGCCAAGTGCCTTGGCGACGGCGGTCAGCTTTGTGCAGTATGCCCTGTGTTCTTACCTTATACTCAAGCTCTCCGTTCTCCTGTAGCGTGGCAAATGGCTGAAAGAGCGTAAAGTACGAACCCATATCGCCATGCACCGGCGTGCTCGGCATGGCAATGCCATACCACTGACCAAAATGTGTTTGATCTGGTGAGGATTGAAGTTGGGCGATTAGCTCTAGAGTGGGTTGGGCAAACAATGGATCTTGCGCCATAGCTTTTACCAACTCCAGAACTTGCAGATACTCTTGGCGGTAGCGCTCAGTGGTGGCTGGGTCATAGTGCTGAGTTTCCGCCGCTTGCCAGCCTCGATAGGCTCGGGCTACTAGATCGGGGTCAGCCGGGTAATCGGTATCGAGAATAGCAAATTCTTGACCGCCAGCAGTACGTGGTTTTACCTCATACTCATCCTCAATTGTCAGGTGATGGCGTTTCTTTTCCTGGACAAACGTTCGTAACTGCTTGTGCAGGAGGGGGGTGAACTCTGCCTTGGCTTGCTCGCTAGAAGTGGAGGCTACTTGAGCGGCGAAATCGTCAAAGACGTATGACAAATTAAAGTCATCGGGGGTGGGCTGACCTTCCTTTCGTTTTGCTGAAGCTGCTCGAAGTCGTTCTTTAAACACAAAACTCCTCAAAAAGAGGAGCAATCGGAGAGGGCAAGATATCCGATGCTCGTCGTACTACTTGGTTTACTAATGCATAGACCAAGCATGCAGGTTCCGATCGGACTTATCTGGTTTATTCGCTCTACTTGGGCGACCAGCTTACCGTTGCGGCACAGTTCCTGAATTTCACAGAATTCCGAACCTGCTTTCGTCTTTTATTTTTAGCATATATTAGGCATAATGGGTATACGAAGAAGCCGCTTCTGAGTTGCGCGGCAAAAATACGTGGAGTTCTCTATGGCAGACATCAATCAAGCATTTCAAGCATTAAGTGACGAATTGAAGGAATTTATTCGGGAAGAGGTGAAGAGGCAGGTGGGGGAGTTGGTTGAATATGCACAAAGGCAAGATCCAGCGGAGCTAATAGAACTCTCAAATGCAAATCCTGCAGCCCCTACATCAGATAAGTTAATTAACACAAACCGACCTCCGGAGATTGAGAATAAATCAATGAGTAGTAGTACATCAAAAAATATTCAGGTACCACAGTCACCTACTAGTAGTAAATTTACTAGTGCAAATCTCCTACTCAGGAGTATTCAAGCGAGAAAAGCAAAAAATTAGCTACTTGCTCTTTTTTGTGCCCAGTCCAATAGCCAGTTCATTAAGAAATCTTGATCATGACCCATAACAGCATAGTAATTAGTATATGCTTCTGGGTTCTCGACTTTTAGCTTGGCAAGACGGTTGTGTTTTTCCATTTTACCGGAAATATCCACCACAGTATCCATCATAAAAGGAATAATTGCATGGTGGCCACCGGCTCTTGCTAAGAGCTGATCTGTTAAAACAAATAATGCAACTACAGCTCCAAGAGTAGCAATTTTCCCCCTTTTAAGTTCACCCTTATCATTTTTAAGGTCAAAAAGTTCAAGAAAATCAACACCTTTTTCAGTACTCAACTTTTCGGTTGATTGCACAAGTGTTTCGTTTTCAATAGCAGTTTTATCACTAAATTCTTCTGTATCAATGCCTAAATCTTCAGCAGCTTGGGAGGCGTCAGTCTCTCCGGACCTAATCGCAGAGGACATTTGTTCTAGTAAGGCAGTCGCATTCTCTTGCGCCATGGTTTTAAGCTCAAGTGGGGAATCGGGGTTATTTATGATTTTTTCTAAAAAGCCTAGGGCTTTTTGGTCTGCCTGGGCACTAAGTTTCGCTACTTTTGTTTCGATACGTTGTCGATACCACTCTTCAATGACTGGGTTTTTGTTCCTGAGTATGTCTAAGCCAACTTCGGTTAGTAGATTTCCTGAAAAATCTTGATACGTCTGCTCATACTGATTCATGTACTCTTCAAATTGTTGCTGGATTTCTGGAGTAAACTCGACATCTTGAGAAGCGAACTGATTTAACGAATCAAAAAACATTCGTTGTGAATTAAGCTGGTTGTTTTTTAATTCAATGAACCCATCAATGTTAGGAGCAAGATCAGGATGTGTTTGCCTAAGCTCTTCTAAATCACCACCTGCACTAGTAAATCCCTCAAATGCGGGCGTTTGCAGATCGGAAGATAGCTCACCGCTTGTGATTTTTGAATGAAGATCATCCTTAATTTTAGTCTGGTCAGGACTAGTTGTGTTTATTTCTGGATTTGATGGTTCTGTTTTTGGAGCAACTGAAACCTCAAGTTCTGAAATAGGTGCATAGCTCATCGTATCGATCATGCACTCACTCTAAGCTTTTTGCGTGATTTATTCAAGCAGTGTTGCTATAATAGAGAAACTACTTATGCACGAACAAGATCCCCACCTCAATAACCCCCAGGGAGATCCTGATCTGTCACCTGCTGGTGACAATATAATTTTACCGTTTGATGATTTAAATAATGCTGCTAGCAGTGAAGTTGTTAATAGATCCTTTATTGATTTTCGAAATAGATTCAACGAACTGAATATTAGAGCAAATGCCTTAGCAAGAAGGCAAGATGTAACTCCAGATGAGTTAAATGAGTTGCGTGAACTACATCAAGAAATTGCTCACGAGTTTGAAGATAATGAATTTATTACCTTTAATCCAGATGAAAGAAATGAGCTTCGTACCATACTCTCATCTGTACGTGACAAACAAGATACTGTTCAAAAAAGAATAGATGACAGGGAAAGAGGAGCGGTTTTTGTGCCTGACATTGCTCCCGATATGATTGTTGCTGCAAAGTACTTTGAGGGCTACCTCACGCTGCATGGACATCCAGAGTGGAGGGACGGTGGCTGGGTTAATGCCTCTGCTCGTGAATTGGGCTTGGCAATCTGGAAAGAAGCCCATCACATTATTGAGGACAGCCCTAAAGGTACTAGTCCCTATATTAAGGATCTGCATCTGTTCTCACATAATTTGGTTGCGATTAGAAATCCCGATAAACCAAGCGTTGATGATCTGCTAAATCACTTTGCTGCTTTAGCTAATCTCTTCAAGGACAACACAACGCCAATTTATGATGAGCAAAAAGCATCAGAAATTATTGCCCTTAGTGTTCGATTGAAAATTGATTTTGCAACTTTGCAGACTTTGACGAAGGCAGGCTATGAAGTTCATTCATTAGTGAATGGCGGTCCTGATCTTGGTAAGTATTTAAAGAAGAATGCAGCAAATGCCGATGATTTAGCCGCAGTCTTTGGTGATATGGGTAGAGGATATGAGGAAGATGGAGCTTCGCCAGAGAGACTGGCGCAAAAAAACGTTAAAGCATTTAATGTTGCAGTAGCTATGAATGAGCCAATTTTTCATGAAATTGGTATTCTTTCTTCTACTTTGCCATCAGAAAATCCTAATGTTGAACCAGTTTTTTGGCGAGGCGTAAAAGAACGTAATGCTCAGTTAACATATTTCCCTGAAGAATTTCCTAACGCTGAATTTAACAAGTCAAAAATAGCTCGTCGTCGATTAGTGCAGATGCTATCTGGGCAGGATGGGCCACTACCTTGGGAACAACCTCAGTTTAGGACATACAAAGAAAGATTGGCAGCAGCCAGAAACTACCTACTTTGGAAAATGTATGGTAGTCCCAATGTTACTCAAGACCAAGTCATAACCATAATGGAAACGGGTGAGATGGGAGTACATTATAGTGAAAATAAAGCTCACCCCGATAGTCTTTACGGCCGTTTTAAACGTGCGTTAGAGAATGGTGCCAAAGAAGGCAGTACTAAGACATTTGATGAGCACCAGCCCAGAAATGACCGGCCTGCTGATGCGTGGTTGACACATGAGGAGCATGAAGCAATTGAAAAAGGTTTTGTATCAGAATTAATTGCTTACAATATGTTTGTCTGGGGTCTCGAACAGGCAAAAGCATCCGGCACTAAGATGGTAAGAGATAACACATTAGCACTACATTACGAAGATTTTCCTAATGGTAATTCTTACCCAATAATTGACTTTAGCTCAGGTCCACTTGGAGATGCGTTAATTGATAGATATGTTAATGCTGCTCCATATAGAGGCAAGAGTAGTTTCGAAACTGGTCAAGAAGGTTCAGTCGGCCCTAAGCGTACTATTGATTTTGTGTACTCAACTTTAGATCCTATGTACGACTCGATGGCTGTAATACCCAAAAATAGAGCAGAGGGTTTTTACGGAACAACGCTGAAGCAACGTTTATTTATGAGTGACAATGGAGATTTGCCATCGAATGTATTTAGTGACTACATTGTGATTGGCACTGAAGATGTTAGTAACTGGGGTAAAAGTGCTGAGTTAGGGATAGAGCTGTACACGACCCTAATTGAAGGTTTAGGTATTGATTGGTCTAAGATAGTTGCCCGTCAACTTGGCTCAGAAGTCACAGTCACGTTCGATACAAACGCTTTAAAAAAGATTGGTGATCTCTCGAGAAAAGTGTATTATATTTTAACTAGAGACTTTGGTAAGCCAATGAATACATGGAATACAGATGAAGAATACATTGCATATAGAGCAGTTGAAGATATTTTCTATCAAACTTGGGATGCAACACAGATTCCAAATCAGGTACAAGTGGATTATGGTGGTGGACGGACTGAGACATTAACGGTCACGCCAAAAATGCGTGCCGATGTTGAAAAAAATAATTTATTTTTATCTCCAGATCACATTCGTTACGATGGCCGCAAAACTAAAGATGAGCAGGGAAATGTCAGCTCGACGGGCATGACACGGTATCAAACCACAGTCCACAATGCCTATAGATTACCAATGGGCTTGCCTCCAGAAGCGGAGTTAACGGATTTTGAAAAGACGGTTTGCCGAAAAAGAAAACAAGATGAGGGCAAGCCTGCTCCAGACAGTTACCTAGCCTTAAAAAAACTGATAATTGGCACTATTCTTATGGGTGACATGGCTAGCAAAAGTCACGGTATTAATAG
>JALYRS010000030.1 GCA_030855135.1 bacterium
GAGAGCAAGTTTTGTCGCAGCTGCTACACACACTTACCACTCAGTTAGATAACAAATGGGATGTCCTACTACTGGAATCACTGCAGCACAACTCCAGTACCTACGATACGTTAAGTAAGATAACAGATAACAGCTCGTGGCAGGTTAGGGCGTCGCAACAAGATGTAAGCCCTGTCATCACCTTACCGGCGACCTGGGAAGAGTACTTTACTACTGTATCAACAACTCAGCAAAAACATTTTACCCGTCTACTCAAGACAATTGGAGCTGAAGATGAAATAACATATAGAACTATTACCGAGAGTGATGAGATTTCAGCTGCTATGGAAAGCTTTATTCAGCTTCATAAAGCATCAGGGACCGAGAAAGCTGAGTTTTGGACCCCCCACAGAGAAGCATTTTTTATCGAGCTGGCCAACGACCTAGCGCCGGAGAAATTACTCAAAATTGTCTTTTTGGATGTTAATGAAGACCCAGCCGCTAGCCTACTCATCTTTGAGTGGAATAATCAATTTCTGCTCTATAACTCAGGATTTAATGCCTATCGATATGGATACTTAGGAGTGGGTAATGCCATTATTTTACATACCATACGCGAAGCTATCAGCCTGAAGAGAGATCGGTACGACTTCATGCGTGGCGACGAGAGTTATAAATTTTTGTTCGGATCGGTAGCTGAGCCAGTTATAAATCTCACAGTTACCAAAGTTGACGGATCTTAGACGCTGTTACTTTTTGGAAGATTGACTGGGCCTTCAGCCAGCTTTTACCCATGTCTGACGCCGAGATCAGCTGAAACCATTCATAGTAGGGTGACCTACTTTCCAACCACTCCCGAGGTGTATTTAAGTCTTGTGATTGATGTAGATCGTAAGCTTTGGCTTTCATTTCTTTATAAGCGGTCACATCCACTAAATGAGTGATTGCTGGTCGAGGATTGAAAACATATCGCCATTTTGTGCCAGAGGCTTTGACAAAAGTTTGGAAATAGAGATCTGGTCGATGTGCCGCTTGTTGCACAGCCACTGTTACCGCAATCGAGACTCCCACGTGATCTAGATGAAAGTACCAACCAGAGTGATCAAAAGTAATAATAATATTTGGCTTGATTTCATCAATCAACTCAATGCAAGCCACTGTTAAGTCACCCCACACCACTTTATTTGTTATCTCACCATCCTGAAAATCCAGAATTCGCTGCGCTGCCACACCCAAGTGGTCGCAGACTTTTTTAAACTCTTGCCTGCGAACAGCATTAAGCGAGCCTAGCTTTGCTACCGCTACTTCCGCTGCTGAGGAAATTTCACCCGCACCGCCGTCGGTTACACTCACTACAACTACCTCATGTCCATCTTTGATTAACTGGCAAAATGTGCCACCGCAAGCTACAGTTTCGTCATCAGGATGGGCGAAGATAGCTAGAACCTTCATTAGCGTTGTCCTTGACCACCCTTTTTCCAGGTAGCGTTACTTAATACTGGTGCATATACATCATCTTCTAGTGCTATACGCAGCTCCTGGAGTTCTTCACGAGTTGGCGGATGATCATGAAACTCCACGCCTGCTACATCTTCCACTACAGCCAGCGGCTGGCGCTCATTGCCTTCACCCATTTCTAAAACTGCTGCCACTGTCACCGCTTGCATAATGTTTACTTGCTCCATCTTCATTGGTCTGCCAAATAAATCAGGCTTGCCTATGTATGACTTTAACGGATTAAAGCCACAGTGAGCAATAGCGACGCCAATCACACCCCAGTTTAAGGGAAAAGTAGCACTATCAGACATGGTAACACCCACCTCACGCACTCCATACTGCTGACGTAGAAAGCGCCAGACAGCATTAAGAGAGGCTTGGGGATCTGCTGGCCATAACAAGAACTGATCGTTCGCATTTGATTCATCAATACCGGCGTTTACTGCCAATCTATTTCGCTTGATGGTCAACATTAAATCGTACTTTGATGAATGAGGATCTAGATACTGCTCTGCTTCTTGACGGACTAAAGCGTGCTTCTGGGCTCGATCTTGTGCAGTCTTAGCCACAAATCTATCTTCGCAGGTACTAAAAATCTTAGACGCAATCACCACTATACTGCGCTCGGGTAGAGAAGTAATACTCTCCTTGATAACGCCAGTAATACTGTCTTGAGGTGTTACTAACTTAGTTTTATATGCCGCAACTTTCATAGCCTCATTATAAACCCTGAATATAAGGTACAATGGAAACTCAATTTTTACCGATAGTATGAAATTCAAACTCCAGTCAAAGTATCAACCAACGGGCGACCAACCTCGAGCAATCGAGCAGCTTACTCGCGGCGTCAATGAAAGCAAAGATCACCAAGTATTATTAGGTGTCACTGGCTCAGGTAAGACATTTACCATGGCCAATGTGATCGCCAACACTCAGAAGCCTACTCTAATAATTGCCCACAACAAGACGCTGGCGGCACAACTCTACCAAGAATTTCGAGATTACTTTCCTGAAAATGCCGTCAGTTACTTTGTTTCGTACTACGACTACTATCAACCAGAAGCCTACATTCCCTCAAGTGATACCTATATTGAGAAAGAATCGACCATCAATGATGAAATTGATAAATTACGCTTAGCCTCCACAGCAAATCTGCTCACCCGCCAAGATGTAATTATTGTGGCTTCTGTGTCGTGTATCTATAACTTAGGTTCACCAGTGGAGTATGGCCGCTCGATGTTAACGATTATGGAGGGCGAGATTATTAGTCGCCAAACCTTACTCCTACAACTCGGTAACCTGCAGTACGAGCGATCAGATGATGATCTAAAACGGGGCAGCTACCGGGTGCGAGGTGACAGTATCCAGGTCTGGCCAGCCTATGAAGATTTCGCACTTCGTATAGACACTTTAGAAAATAAAATTGTCAGTATCGATCAAATTGATCCGCTAACCGGTTCTGTCATGACAGTGGTAAAGCGGGTAGCAGACGAAACACTTGATATAGCATCTACCGATCAAACCCATACCAAAAATAAGAAGTTTACTATCTTTCCGGCGAAACATTACGTCCTCAACCCTAAAACCCAGGATCAAGGCATCAAAGAAATTGAACGTGACCTCATGCTGCGTCTACCTCAGTTACAGGCAGAAGGTAAAGTTGTCGAGGCCTATCGTCTTGAACAACGCGTCCGCTACGACTTAGAGATGATAAAAGAGTTTGGCTTTGTCAATGGTATTGAAAACTACTCTAGTTACTTTGATGGCCGCAAGCCTGGTGAGCCGCCTTTTACCTTACTAGATTACTTCGCTGAAAACGCTCGCATCTTCAAACAAGATTCCTTTTTAACCTTTGTAGATGAAAGTCATATTACTTTACCTCAAGTTCGAGGTATGTACAATGGCGACCAAGCCCGTAAAAAAACGCTGATTGAGTATGGTTTTAGATTACCAGCAGCGCTTGATAATCGACCACTTCAATTCCATGAGTTTTTGGCCCGTAATCCTCAGCTGGTGCATGTTTCGGCCACGCCCAATGACTGGGAAATTTCACAAGCCGGTAATCAGACAGTTGAGCAGTTGATTCGCCCCACTGGGTTAGTTGATCCCGATGTAGAGCTACGTACCAGTGATGGTCAAATCGAGGATTTAATTATTGAAATTATTCAACGTAAGATTGTTGGTCAGCGTTCGTTAGTGACCACTCTGACCAAGCGGATGGCTGAAGCACTTACCGAGTACTTAAATGATGAGAGCAAAGTCCGAAAGCTCGTCCGCGACTTCATTCTCAAGAAAGCCCAATCGGCAGAGCAAATCGATCCTGAAAAAATCATCTTGGCCAACGGAGAGTTGCCTACTGAATTGCTCGAAGTGGGGAAAATTCCCACCCATTACTTCTCACAAGCCAAGATGAAAGTACAACTAGACCCTGATAATTTAGATTTTCCTTTACCTAAGGTGGCGTATCTACACTCCGACATTGAAACACTCGAGAGGTCTGATATCCTTGATGATTTAAGACGCGGTATCTACGACGTAGTGGTAGGTATTAACCTGCTCCGTGAAGGTCTTGATTTACCAGAAGTAACCCTAGTGGCCATTCTTGACGCCGACAAAGAGGGTTTCTTACGCTCACGCACGTCATTGATTCAGACCATGGGTCGTGCCGCGCGCCACACTGAAGGTCGAGTAATTCTCTACGCCAATCGGATAACGCGATCGATGATTGCTGCGATCCAGGAAACTGCTCGCCGTCAGCATATTCAAGTTAAACATAACCAAGAACATGGTATCGATCCCACCACCATCTCTAAGCCGATTCGAGATCGCTTAATCGAGAAAGTAGATGAAACTGAGCAGGAAAAGGGCAGTAAGCGAGCCAAAAATAATCCTAGTGGCACCACCATCTTTTTATCCAAGCACGAAACAATTGACCTCGATACGATCAATCCTGATGATTTACCCCCCGCCGATCGCAAACAACTTGCCGGCAAGGTCCGCCGAAGAATGAAACAGGCAGCAAATGATATGGATTTTGAGCTGGCAGCTACTTTGAGGGATCTGGCCCATAAGCTAGACACTTAGCGCCTTTTACACTATACTGAACGTTCGCGTTTTATTCGATACATGCCTAATCATCATCAAGACACAATTACTATCACCGGTGCACGAGAGCACAACCTAAAGAATGTTTCGTTAACCATACCCAAAAATAAGCTGGTGGTTTTTACCGGACTGTCGGGCAGCGGTAAGAGTTCACTGGCTTTTGATACTTTATATGCCGAAGGGCAGCGGAGATATGTCGAGAGTCTGAGTTCATATGCCCGGCAGTTTTTGGGTGTCATGAGTAAGCCTGATGTAGATCAAATCGAAGGCTTATCACCAGCCATCTCCATTGATCAAAAAACAACTTCACATAACCCTCGTTCAACAGTGGGTACTATCACTGAGATTTATGACTACTTGCGTTTGTTGTATGCCAGAGTGGGGCACCCACATTGTCCTAGCTGTGGACGCGAGATCGCAACACAAAGCATTGACCAGATTATCGGTCATGTAATGAATGAGTTAGATGAACGCTCAAGCTCAACTCCAGTTCGATTAATGATTCTGTCTCCGGTCGTACGAGATCGAAAAGGTGAGTTTAGCGCCTTACTCGAAACTCTGAAGAAAAAAGGCTATAACCGTGCTCGAGTTGATGGCAGTATTTACAATCTCAATCATGAATTAAATCTGATTAAAACAAACCGTCATAAAATTGATGCTGTACTTGATCGCATGACTATTTCTAAAGTGCAGATGAAAGATGAGAGTGAGTTTAAGATCATCCGCAGCCGCTTAGCCGCTTCAATTGAAGAAGCACTCAAGCTCTCAGATGGGTTTGTAGTTACTTCTTTTATTATGGATAACGACTTTGAGTTTCCCGAAAATCCCAAGGAGGTTGAAGATCGCTTATTCAGTGAAAAGTTAGCTTGTAGTTACTGTGGTATCTCAGTTAATGAACTCGAGCCTCGACTTTTTTCCTTCAACTCACCCCAAGGCGCTTGTGAAACATGTAATGGCCTAGGATCGTTGCTAAAAATAAACGTCGAGAAAGTAGTAGCCCCATCATTAACACTCAGCGAAGGCGCTATTATTCCCTTCACCAAGAACTTAGGCGCAGATACCTGGTGGTCAAGATTAGTGCAGACAGTGGTGGAGGATCTTGGTTATGACTTTAGACGCTCAGTTTTTGAAAAAATGTCCAGCGAAGACCAACATACCCTGCTTTATGGCTCCGACAAAATCTACAGTGTCCACGGTGAAAATCGATTTGGAAAAGCTACGGTGATAGAGGAGAAGTTTGAAGGCTTCATCACCAACTTAGAGCGTCGCTATCTGGAAACAGAGTCTGACTTTATTCGCCGAGAGATTGAGCAGTACATGCAGCGGCAAGTTTGTCCTGGTTGTGAAGGAGCCCGACTAAAGCCAGAAGCCCTCTCGGTCCATGTTGATGGTCTGCATATCTCTCAAATCACGGCTAAGCCTATTAACTATGCTTTAAGGTGGTCGAGTGAGTTACTAGCTGGCAGTGTCTTGAGTGACAAAGAAAAGGCCATCGCTGAGTCCATTCTTAAAGAAATTACTGCCCGCTTAACTTTTTTATCTTCAGTCGGTCTCAATTACCTGACGCTGCATCGTGAGGCAGCCACCTTGGCGGGCGGCGAAGCTCAGCGTATTAGATTAGCGTCTCAAATAGGTACTGGTTTGACGGGAGTACTTTATATTCTTGACGAGCCAACCATTGGCCTCCACCAGCGTGATAATCACCAGTTGATTGATACTTTGAAGAATCTCCGTGATAAAGGTAATAGCGTGGTAGTGGTAGAGCATGACCGAGATGTGATGCTGGCTGCTGATTATATTGTGGATTTTGGACCTGCGGCCGGAAAAAATGGGGGAGAAGTGGTCGCTCAAGGCACGCCAGAAGAGATCATGGCGAGTAAGGCATCACTCACCGGCAAGTTTTTAAGCCGTAAGAAAGATGTTTTAATTGAGAGAGATACTAAAAAGAAGAAATTACTGGCCGCTGATGCTGAGGCAGATACTATTGCTACTCATCAATCAATTACAATCAGAGGTGCTAGCCACCATAACTTAAAAGCGGTAGATGTGGCCTTTCCGCTCAATACTTTAACCGCCATTACCGGTATTTCTGGCTCAGGCAAGTCTACTCTTTTACATGACACGCTCTATAACAACTTAGCAGAAAAGTTAGGCAGAACAATCGACGAGAAACCAGGTAAAGTCGATCAAATAGTCATCCCAGATATAGTCAAACGAGTGACCTTGATCGACCAAAGTCCTATCGGTAAAACGCCTCGCTCGAATCCAGCTACATATACCAAAATTTTTGATTATGTCCGTACGATTTTTGCCAACACCCAAGAAGCGAAGCTGCGAGGCTTTACTGCCGGTCGTTTTAGCTTTAATGTCAAAGGTGGTCGGTGTGAGGCATGTGAAGGTGATGGTCAACTAAAAATTGAGATGCAGTTCTTACCTGATATTTACGTCACTTGTGACGTTTGCTTAGGCAAGCGCTATAACGAAGAAACATTGCAAGTTACGTACCGAGATAAATCGATTGCTGATGTTTTGAAAATGAACGTCAATGAGGCCTATGATTTTTTCTCAGCCTTCTCCAATGTCCGAGGCAAATTAAAAACCTTGCAAGACGTTGGTTTAGGCTACATTTCTCTGGGGCAGCCAGCTCCAACTTTAAGCGGTGGCGAAGCCCAACGGGTGAAGCTCGCCAAGGAGTTATCTGGTCGCACTTCGGAACATGTTATTTACTTGCTAGATGAGCCTACCACTGGTTTGCATTTTGCAGATGTCCAGAACTTACTCAATGTCCTGCACCAGTTAGTCAAACATAACAACACCGTGATCGTCATTGAACACAATCTTGATATCATTAAAAATGCTGACTGGATTATTGACCTTGGCCCTGAAGGTGGTGAAGGTGGTGGCGAGATCGTAGCTGTGGGCTCACCACACCAAGTTGCCAATGCCAAAAATTCATTCACTGGTAAGTATCTCTTAGAAGAGTTGGCTCAATTCAAAAAATAACACTACAATGATGCCTAATGTTTAAATCGAGATGGACTCAACTTTGGCTTGCCTGCTTAATCAATGTCTGGTTATGTCTGAGCGCAGTTACTCCGATTCAGGCTGATGAAAACTTCTTTTCTTCACTCCACACCACCTACACCGTCGAGAGTAGTGGTCCAACTCACGTTCGTCACGCCATTATCCTCAAAAACAAAACACCCACCATGTATGCCCGACAGTATGGGATTAAATTAAGTTCACCCAACCTCACCCGCGTAAATGTTAGCAGCAATGGCAAAACACTACCCGCTGAAGTAGTTGCTACCGCGACTCAAACAAGTATCGGCATCACCTTTCCCGACCAACTACTTGGTCAAGATAAAGCAAGAGAAATCATCATTACCTATGACAATCCTGATATCGGAATCGTTAGCGGCCAGGTTTTGGAAGTACTTATACCTAAGTTGGGTGATAGCGCTTCATATAACGAGTATCTGGTGACACTGCAAACGGCTCAATCGTTTGGCGAAACGACTAGAGTAAATCCTCAACCAACCACCAGTAGCACCGATGGTCGCTACAACACAGCCACTTTCACCCCCCACGCGGGGGAGAGTATTACGGCATTATTTGGAACAGAACAGGTCTTTGATTTGAAGCTGCGCTTTCATCTCCAAAACGACAGCTCAAATACTGGTCTGATGCAGGTTGCTTTGCCACCCGATACATCCTTTCAAAAAATGAAGTATGACACTCTGGAACCCTTACCACAAAAAATTGAGCTCGATACCGATGGCAACTGGATCGCCACCTATGAAGTACCTGCCAGTACCACCACCGAAGTAAATGCCTCACTGCAGACTCACGTTACTCTGAAACCGGGACGACTACAAAAACCAGCTCACCAGACGAAAGACTACTTACTCAGCCAACCCTACTGGGAAAGCACCAACTCCATAATTACTGAGTTGGCCAACGAGTACAACAATCCTCGCTCAATTTATGACTTCGTGGTCAATACTCTCAGTTATAACTATGCGGCCATCGATAGCGAGAATAAGCGACTTGGTGCTGTAGAGACACTAGCCAGCCCTGAGCTAGCCACCTGCCAGGAATTTACTGATGTCTTTGTTGCTATCTCGAGAGCTGCCGGGGTACCGGCAAGACGAGTAACTGGCTATGCCTATGCCCAAAATAATCAACTTCGTCCACTCAGTTTGGTGGAGGATATTTTACATGCCTGGCCCGAGTACTACGATCAGAAACAACAACAATGGATACCCATCGACCCAACCTGGGGCAATACTACTGGGGGCGTCAATTACTTTGATCAATTTGATCTAAATCATATCGTTTTTGCCATTAACGGAATCTCAAGTAGCGCTCCGTTTCCCGCTGGCTCGTACAAACGAAGTAATACGCTAAGTAAGGATGTAGAGGTTACCTTTGGGCAGGAATTTACCACCCAACCATTTGCAGTCAACTTTACCACGTCACCACGAACCCTAAGTGGGGTTTCAATACCTGGTCTACAGTATCTCAAGCTTAAAAACACTACCGGCCAAGCATGGTATAACATTGAACTGAACTTGGACGAAGCAGCAACAGATACCGACGTCAGCCAAAGGCTGCCTAGGTTACTCCCCATCCTACTTCCATACCAAGAAGTAAGCATTCCTCTGACTGCATCAGGTACTGACTGGTTCACCTCCAGCCAAGTTCAGCTACAATTACAGATAGGTTATGACAATCAAGAACTCACCGGACCACTCAGAAACCAAGAGTCCCGAGAAATCACCATCACCAAAGGTCCGCGTTGGCTCCAAGTCATCCAAGCCTCCAGCAGTATCATTAGTTTGGTCGGACTCGGCTTTATCTGCGCCGTCATCGCCGGGAGTGTACTGGTTTTCCGGAGTCGGCGATCAGGTTCTGTACGTCGGAAAAGCTAAGCATCTCAAAAATCGTCTAGATAATTATCGCCATTTTGTGCAGCTTCACTCGCGGATTAAGCGAATGGTGCTCGAAGCGGTGACCCTTAAGTATCAGATCCTAGAGAGCGAGCTGGAGGCATTATTAGTTGAGGCCGAGCTGATAAGGACCCACCAGCCAATGTACAACATCCTGCTGAAGGATGATAAAACTCCGCTTTATATATTAATTACCGATGATACTTTTCCTCGAGTGCTGACAGTTAGAAAAAAAGAACTTCAACAAGGCCTTTATAAAGGTACCTATCTGGGACCATTTCCTAGTGGCTATAAAGTAAAAGAGATTCTGCGAATATCGCGCAAAATTTTTCCCTGGTGTAATCAGGCTGGCTCACTCGATGTCGCAAAAGATCTCAAGCCCTGTTTCTATCATCACCTTGAACTCTGTAGTGGAGCCTGCGTAGGTGAGGTTACTCAAGAAGAGTACCGAGAGATGATTAAGCAACTCCTCTTATTCCTAAAAGGAAAGAAAAAGGAGGTATTACGCTCGATTGAACAAGCAATGAAAGGAGCTGCTGCCGAAGAACGATACGAGGAAGCTGGCATCCTCCATGACAAGATTTCAGTTATTCGCAGTGTGACGGAGCGAACATACAGCTTACAACCAGATATGATTCTCCCTGTGTTGAAAATGGATGAACGGGAAGAGAGTCTTATTCAACTTCGCCGCATCTTAACCAATTACCTACATTTACCAAAAACCTATCCTCTCCAGCGCATTGAGTGCTATGACGTGAGTAATATTTCCGGCACCAATGCCTCAGTGGCGATGGTGACATTTATACATGGTCAGGCCGAAACCAGTGAGTACAAGTTATTTAATATTCGCACGCTCGATACACCCAATGACTATGGCATGCTTCAGGAAGCTCTCCAACGCCGTCAAAATCATCCTGAGTGGGGCCAACCTGATCTAGTAGTGATTGATGGAGGAAAAGGGCAGTTGCGGGCAGCGCTATCAGTCTGGCAGTGGTCGACTCCGGTCATCAGTATTGCTAAGGATCCTGATCGTTTACTGCTGCCCACCACTCAAATTCGTCACAAAAACCCGTTAGGTCCACGATATCATGAAGTAAAGCTACCCGGAGGTCACTCAGGCTTAAAACTTGCCCAGCAGTTGCGTGACGAGGCCCATCGCTTTTCCAAAAAGCAACATACTCGCTTGCGAGAAAGAACCATGTTTCAATGATTAGACCGTTCATCACGACCACCATCACCTTGTGGATACTCGCAACATTTACCCCAGTAGTGGACTTTACAACTTGGCTCACGCTGCTTTTGGCAGGCATCATACTAACCCTCGTCCAAATTTTTGTAAAACCAGTGCTCTCCATTTTATTTTTACCCATGACAGTCGTTACTTTTGGTTTCTTCTCGGTAGTAATTCAGGTGGCACTGTTGTGGTTAGTAGTTTTTTTGGTGCCAGGATTTCATATTAACCCCCTCATTATCGTTGGTGTCCAGCTCGGTTATTTTTTCACCTTGGCATTGGTGGCCAGTATTATTAGCTTGATTAATGGCTTAGTTAGGGCGACTGTTGGTCGTTTTTTCTAGATTTTGCATGACAGGAGATTAAAATGAGCAAAAAAGGTATAATACAGCCATGAAAAACTGGCGACTTACAATTAGTAGTATCGTACTGGCTTTGGCACTCGTTGTGACACAGGCTGGGCTGAGCTATGCACAGATCGAAACCGTCGATTTAAGTTCCGACTCCGCTTCCTTGTCTGCGAGCATGAGTGGCGATGCCACAGCATCAGCGCAAACTACAACTGTCCTGCCTGAGATTAAACCTGACATTACTACTCCCACTGTGGAGCAAAAAGATAAATACGTGGCGTTTTTAGAAGCCAATCCTGTCGGCCCTTTGAGTTGGCATAATGTCTTACAACACGCTATTCGCCAATCAGTAAGTGATGGACTCTCGGCTAACATCGTGATTTTATTATTACTCTTTCCCGTAATTGCTTCTTTCATTGCGGCTTCTAGACACTTAATTGGTTTGCAGGGCTTTGGTATTTATATTCCCGCTGTGCTATCAGTGGCCTTTGTATCTACGGGAATTATGACTGGCATCATTTTATTCATCTTAGTCGTACTCTCAGCCACCATCTTCCGCACCTTGATTAAGTTCTTAAAACTCCAGTACTTACCTCGTACTGCCTTACTACTCTGGGGAGTATCCCTGAGCGTATTATTAATTTTATTACTGACCTCAATCTTCGGCTTTAGCTCACTTCTAACAGTAACTATTTTCCCGCTACTGATTATTATTCTATTAACTGAGAACTTTATCGAGACACAGCTGGCGAGTAGTCAGTCGCAAGCAGTGCAGTTAACGGTAGAAACGTTATTAATTGCTGTCTTGTGCTCACTATTTATTAGTTCGGAAACCATTCAACGAACCGTTCTACTTCGACCTGAGCTCACCATTGTGGCCGTAGCAGCCTTTAACCTAGCAGTCGGCAAGTACTCAGGTTTACGTTTATTAGAGTACATTCGCTTCCGCTCACTGTTAGAAGATTAATAGAAAGTACATATGCTTCGAGCAGGTGACATCCTGGGCATGAATGCCCGCCAACAAATCTACGGCAGTCTCAACACTGGTAAAGCCAGAAGTTTTTCTAGTTCGAAATACGCCACCAAAGTGCTGATGGAGAATAAAGGTATTCCTACGGCCAAGGTCTACGGCATCCTTACCACCAGTGAAGATGTCAATGATTTTGACTGGGCAGCTCTAGAGAAAAATTTTGTGATCAAGCCTACTAACGGTCATGCTGGTCAGGGAGTACTGGTCATTCGTAAACAGCATGCTAGCTTACGACAATGGACAGATACCGTCGGCAAAGTCTGGGGCTTAGAAGAAATTAAGCTCCATTGTTCAGACATTCTCGATGGACAGTATAGTATTCATGGTACTAATCATAATGTTATCGTTGAAGAGAGAATCCCTATTCATCCTACCTTTGTGAAGTACTGCTATAAGGGGACTCCAGACGTGCGGGTAATCATCTTTAATCAGGTGCCTGTTATGGCTATGTTGCGCCTACCAACACAACAATCAGAAGGTAGAGCTAACTTACATCAAGGCGCCATTGGCGTGGGTGTCGATATTGCGACTGGTATTACTACTAGTGCGGTTACGGGCAAGGGCGTACCAATTCGTTTTCTACCCAACAGTAAACGAAAATTAAATGGCATTAAGATTCCTCGCTGGAATCAAGTATTGTTGACTGCTGTGGAAGCCGCGACTGCTGCGGGCCTAGGCTACTCAGGGGTCGATATTTTTATTGATGAAGAAAAAGGTCCCATGGTGGTTGAACTCAACGCTAACCCAGGCTTGTCGATTCAGCTAGCCAATCGCTCAGGGCTACGACGTCGACTAGAGCGAGTAACTGATCTAAATGTTTTAAATTCTCAGCATGGTGTGAAGATTGGTCAAGCACTTTTTGCGGAAAACTTTGTTGACAAAATTAAAGCCGAGGATGGATTGGCAATCGTCTCACCATTTGAGGAAGTAACCATTTTTGGTGACAATAAGGAGAAAAGTGAGGTACAAGCTTTGCTAAATACTGGTCGATTCCGGAGTGCTATCTCCAGTAAATTAGCCGAGAAGCTAGGGCTTATCGAGATCGAAGACCTACTATGGTTCCAGCAAGAAAATGGAGAGGGTAAAGTTCCGGTGGTGGAAATTGATCTTAAGTTGAAGGACCGTAAAATGCACACTGCAATGGTGGTGTCAAAAAAATTAGATCGCTCTAAGTATCATGTAGAAATCGGTCGCAAAGACCTCGGTGGTTTCTTAGTAGGGGAGAATCAGTAAGATGTTTAGAAAGCTCCTACTCCGAGTACTCGGTATACGTGTACTGGCTAATTATGAAGATATCAAAGTCGAGGGGCTTGGCACCAGCATGGTAATCAGAGCCAAGGTAGATACTGGAGCGCGAATGAGCTCTATCGATCAAGCGGCTGCCGAACAATTAGGTTTACTCAAAGATGGAAATCTGATTGAGACCAGAATGTTTAAAAGCGGCCTGGGTCATCAACGACGTCAAATTGTAAAAGCGACTTTATATTTGCAAGATAAAAAAATTAACACCGAGGTGAGCGTGATTGACAGAAGTCATATGGCATATAAGATGTTAATCGGTGTGGCCGACATGAACGGCTTCTTAGTAAAACCTAGCCCCCTCAAAGGGGATATACTACGACACACAAAAAATGAAACAAACTCATTACCTTCAGCTAACTCCTAATAAGTCAGCGCCATTTAAGCCACTCGAACGATCCACCGAGATGGTGATCGCCGTTGCCGAAAGCAGAGGCTACACCGTAGCACAAATTCCCGATACGGGTCTATTTGAGATAACAACTCCGGAAAAAACCATTGTCTATAAACCTCAGATTCTCCCTAGCACGAATTTCTCTGGCTACTACCTAGCAGCCAACAAAAACGCCACCAAACGAGTCTTGGAACGGGCTAAAATCTCGGTCTCACCAGGGTTTTTTATCCACCGTCGTAGCTATAACGCTCAGTTGGTAAATGATATTTTTGCTACCCTCACTTGTCCTTTAGTGGTAAAGCCAAACGATGCTACCCAAGGTAGAGGCGTCTATATGAATATCATCTCTTTACCACAGCTGGATGAAGCCGTGCAAGAAATTTTAACCAAAGCCTCTGGTGAAGATTCTGGCGTCGTCATTGAGGAACAATTTGATGGCAACGAGTATCGAGTTTTGGCTACTCCGGAAAAAATACTGGGTATAATTTATCGCATACCAGCCAATGTGACCGGCGATGGCAGCTCAACCATAGCTCAATTAATTGAAGTAAAAAACAGTGATCCCCGTCGTTTACCTGACCCGAATGCTGTATTAGTCACCATCAAAGTTGATGAAGTTGTCACCAGACATTTGCGGGAACAGGGACGTTCTACCGACTCAGTTCCGGCCAAAGATGAAGTGGTGTACTTACGACCCAACTCCAATATTTCAACCGGCGGAGATAGTATAGATGTGACCGATACCGCCCATGCATCAGTCAAAGAAATCGCCCTGCAAACCATGGCTTGTCTACCAGGTCTGGCGATCGGGGGCATAGATTTCATGACCAAGGATATCACTCAAGCTCAGTCCGCACCGAGTTATCGAATTTTAGAAGTTAACTCCTCCCCAGGCTTTTCAATTCATCAAGAACCATATCAGGGAACGGCACGAGATATTGCCACCATCTACCTCGACCTATTACTAAAGTAAATATACGTATGCCTTCTACCACTACTCGACCAAAAGTTGCTCTTGGTATGTCTGGGGGTGTTGACTCCTCACTCTGTGCCCATCTACTTAAAGAACAGGGCTATGATGTGACTGGCGTTTA
>JALYRS010000031.1 GCA_030855135.1 bacterium
TCTTGCCACACAGTATGATCCCATCATCTTCCGAGAGCCAGTAATGAGGCAGCTCCATCTTAATCTTGACAGCTCTACGAGCAACAGGTCCAGGGTTTTCCATTACCCGACGAAGCATTGCTTCACCTCGCTGACGATAAAGAGTTTCTTGCTCCTCCGAGCTGAAGCCCCCTCGTTTGCCAGAGATTTTATTCCATGACTTCTCATACTTCACCATCAGGGACTCTTTGAAGCGGTCTTGCGTAGGTAGAATTGACAATGACTCAATCACTTCGTGAACGGCTTGTCCGAGTGCTAATGGAGGGCTGGTGATGGCGATTTTATGTCCGGTTTGGGGATCCTTATAGACATTCTTTAAGTAGTACGATCGTGGACACTTTAAAAAGTCTGAGATTGATGAGTGGGAAACCCACACTGCTGAGTATGTATCTTTGGCCATTATCGATAGTATAACTGCTCTCCTCCATTTCTCACATTAGCTGCTCTTGTTTTAGGCTCTTCCAACCATGATTACTGATAATTAGATGGTCTAGCACTGGGATATTAAGAATCTCTCCTGCTTCGCAGAGTCTTTGAGTAGCAGTAATATCTTCAGATGATGGTGTGGGATCACCTGAAGGGTGGTTGTGGGCGACGATGAGGCCAGCTGCGCGCAGCGATAAAGCTGGAGCGAACACTTCTCGAGGATGGATCAGATTTGAGTTAAGTGTGCCGATAGTGATTGTTTTCTGTTCTATCGGTCGGTTACGGGCATCCAGATAAAGCCCAACCAAGTGCTCCTGCTTTTTATCTTGAAGGTAGTGGAATAAGGCAGCGGCGGTTTGCGGTGACTCAATACGTACCACCTCAGATTGGTCTGACATTCTGTCATGCACGGCGACTGTACCAATAATTTTGGCTGCTAAGGCTGGACCGACACCAGGTATTTCTAGCAGAGCCTCATAACTGCAACTACTCCAGCTAGATAGCGGAAAAATGCTCAAGATATTTTCGGACATTTTGATCACATCATTACCTTTGCTGCCAGAACCAATCAGTAACGCAACTACTTGGGCATCGCTTAGTGAGTTAATACCAGTACTGTGTAACTTTTCTCTGGGTCTTGTGTGTGGAGGTTGAGTAATTAAACGCATTTACTCATTTTACATATTAAAGATGTCATAAAGCGTAATCTTCTGGTAGAATACCCCCTCATGCCAATTGATCAACAACACATCCGAAACATTGCTATTATTGCCCACGTCGACCATGGTAAAACAACCTTAGTTGACGGACTCCTAAAGCAAGCGCATACATTTTCAGCTCATCAGAGCGAAATGACCCAAACTACCATTCTAGATTCTAATGATTTAGAGCGAGAGCGTGGGGTGACAATTTTAGCTAAAAACACAGCTGTGGAGTGGAATGGTTTTAAGATTAACATCTTAGATACCCCAGGCCACGCTGATTTTAGTGGTGAGGTTGAGCGCGTGTTGAATATGGCTGATGGATGTTTGCTGTTAGTAGATGCTTCCGAAGGTGTCTTATCTCAAACACGATATGTGTTGAGCTTAGCTCTGAAAATGCACCTCAAGCCTATTGTTGTCATCAATAAAGTTGACCGCAAAGATCAACGGCTTGATGAAGTTGTATCTGAAGTTACCGATCTATTTTTAGACTTAGCTGAGACTGAGGAACAGTTAGATTTCCCAGTTATTTACGCCATCGGTCGTGACGGTATTGCTGGCTCAACTCTTGAGGCAAATGCTGATCATAGCTTCACCATCACGGACAGTACCGATTTGTTACCACTATTTAATATCATTACCGAGACAATCCCCGCCCCTAAAGGTGATATTGATGGTCCATTCCAAATGCAGATCACTAGTTTAGACTTTGATGACTATAAGGGTAAATATGTGATTGGTCGTATTACTCGTGGTCGAATTAAAAAAGGCGAAAGCTTAAATTTACTACGTGGTGATGAGAAGATTTCTCAATTTAAAATTGAGTACTTATTTACATACAAAGGTTTAGGTAAAGAAGAAGTAGCTGAAGCAACTGTGGGCGATATTATCGCGATTACTGGTGTTGGTGCTGTCCAAATAGGTGACACTGTCACCAGCATTGACTCAATGGATGCGTTACCTGCTCTTTCCATTAACGAGCCCACCGTCCAAATTCAGTTTTCAGTTTCTACTTCTCCACTAGTTGGTAAAGAAGGTAAGTTTTCTACTTCACGACAAATCAAAGAGCGATTAGAAAAAGAACTTGAAACCAATGTTGGTTTGCGATTAGCACCTGGTGGCTCAGCAGAGTCATTTATTGTGGCTGGCCGTGGTGAACTTCACTTAGCTGTCTTGATCGAGACTATGCGCCGTGAAGGCTATGAGTTCTCTGTTTCCCGACCTGAAGTTATCTTTAAGACCATCGATGGTGCAGCTCATGAGCCATGGGAGTTGATCACGATTGAAGTGCCTGAAGCGTTTGTGGGTGTGGTGACTACTACTATGGGTGAGCGAAAAGCCATCTTTAAAACCATGAAGATCCAAAAGAGTGGCAACCGCTTTGAGTACGAGATTGCAACTGCAAACTTAATAGGTTTTCGTAGCGGATTTCAAACACAAACATCGGGTGCAGGAGTAATTCATTCTTTACCACTGGGCTACAAACCAAAAGGCGAAACAGCAGTCTTTCAACGAAACGGTGTCTTAATTGCCAATGAGTCCGGTCAAGCATTATCATATGCGCTGGCCAAGCTGCAAGAGCGCGGTCAAACATTTGTCGAGCCAGGTACAATTGTCTACGCTGGTATGATCGTGGGCCTAAATGGTAAAAAAGAAGATATAGTGATGAACGTTACCAAAGGTAAGAAGTTAACCAACGTTCGGTCGGCTGCAGATGTTTTAATTCGTCTCTCACCATCTATCAAAATGTCTCTAGAGCAGTGTTTAACATTTTTAGCTGCTGATGAGTTACTAGAAGTTACTCCGCTGAGCTTGCGGATGCGTAAGCGTGACTTAAACATCCGTTAATAGCTGAGTCGCAGTTCTTCACTCGCCATTTTTAATCTATTTAACACCTGTTCTTTTTCTGTACCTTCAAGAATTCGAGGTTGCCCATACTCTTCAATTAAGACTGGTGTGACTTCAATACTCACCAGACTTGTCCCTTCAAAGAGATACGCTGCGACCAAACCTTCACGAGTTTCGTATGACCACATTTGATCGAAGATAAAGTTACCGTGACTATAACTTATTACTTTATTCTGATAGATCTCCATGGGCTGCCACCAGTGTGGGTGGTTGCCAATCACTAAGTCTGCTCCTGCATCTATGGTGTAGTGCGCTAACTCTTTTTGTCTGTCACTTGGCTGCCTTTGATACTCATTACCCCAGTGAAACTGGACAATTATGACGTCAGAGATTGCGTTAGCTTCGGCAATTTTTCTAGTGATTTCACCTCTGTCGGCTAGCAACACTCCCGGCTGTGTATCAACATCGTTAAAGCCCAAAAAGGCAAAACGCACACCATTTCTCTCTTCAATTACTACTTCTTCTGTCCCACTATACTGAATGTTAGCCGCCTTGAGCGTTACTTTTGTTTCCTCCACGCCTTCAATACCGTGATTGCCAATATGATTATTAGCCAAGTTTGCCACATCTATACCAGCATTTGCCAAGGCAGTGGCGTTTGCTGACTGGCCACAAAAAAGCATGCCCGATATGGTAATAGGACAGTCGGAAATGAGGGGCGTTTCCAGGTTTATAAAGGTAATGTCTGCCGACTGCAGTAAATTGGAGGTCTTAGCGAAAGGCCAGGAAGTGTCTTGTCGAGCAATCATCTTTGCATTGATGCTTCGAGCTAGTAGTACATCGCCAGTTAGTAAAACTCGTGATCCCTTGACGTCGCTTTCATTAAATAAAGTGTCTAGAGTAAGTGCTCGAGGACTAGCCCGAGGTGTGGCGACTGCTTGTTCAGTTACTGAAAAACGTCGAACAAAAATCTGCTGATTAAGAACTAAGTAGCTAGCTACGAGAGAGAGCAGTATGAATGTTACAATTAAAAAATACTTTGGCACGAAAGTAGTATCTCAAAAATACTCATAAATAACTATGAAGACTTGGAAAAAGTTAAAGCGCAATCCCGAGCAATGGTCTCAATACCTAGTCCGAGAACAAGTACTTGATGGTATCCGCGAATTTTTTAAGCAGCAAGAATTTATGGAAGTTGAGACACCCTTGCTCCTCGAACGTCCAAGTACCGAGACATATCTAGAGTTTTTTGATACACAGTTGCAGACAGCTGACGGTCAGAATAAGACTGGTTTTCTCATCACCAGCCCTGAGTATGCCATGAAGAAGTTGTTAGTTGCGGGAAGTGGTAATATTTTTCAAATTACCAAAAGTTTTAGAAATACAGAAGGTCTCAGCCCCAAGCACAATCCAGAGTTCACCATTCTAGAATGGTACAGAACACCAGCTGACTACCAGGATATTATGAGCGACTGTGAAGAGCTACTCTTACACCTGATTAAAAAGGTGGCGAAATGGCAAAGTGAACAGACTTTCTTGCCGGCAAATTTGCACTTTGAAAATAATAAAACCATACTCACGTACCAGGGTGAAAAGTATGACTTCACACCTCCTTGGCCTCGAATCAGCGTCAGTGAAGCATTTAATCGCTTTGCTGGCATCACCAAGGAGGAACTATGTGATGAGCGCTTGCTATTGACTGCAGCTGAGAACAAAGGTTACCAGATTACTAAAACAACGACCTGGGAAGAGGTTTACAATCAGATTTTCTTAAATGAGATAGATCGCAAAATTGCCGAGTTCTCTACTCCTGTTATTCTTTATGACTACCCAGCTTCTCAAGCTGCGCTGTCACAGAAGAAGAAAAAAGATCCACGCTTTGCTGAACGTTTTGAGTTTTTCGTCGCGGGAATTGAGCTAGGTAATGCTTTTTCAGAGCTGGCAGACGCCCAAGAACAAGAACAGAGGTTGCGTAGTGACTTGCAGTTGAGGAAAAAAATTGGCAAAAAAAGCTATGAGCTCGATGATGACTTTCTTGATGCACTGCACGAGGGTTTGCCACCAACGGGGGGGATTGCGGTAGGTGTGGACAGATTAGTGATGTTACTGGCTGATACCAGCTCCATACATGAGACAATGTTTTTTCCGGTAGCAGATACATTTGATCTAGAAAAAGAAGGTTAGAACAGGTATTATGATGCCATGTTACTTTACTTAGTTAGACATGGTCGTAGTATTGGCAATCTTGAGCGCCTCTACCAAGCCCCAAACACTCTTTTGGCACCTGAAGGCGAAGTCCAAGCAGGTCAGTTAGCAGAACGACTGAAAGATACAGATATCAATGAAATTTGGAGCAGTCCGTATACCCGCGCACACCATACGGCTGAGATAATTAACCAGTACCACAACGTAACCATAAAAAAAGTGCATGAGTTACATGAGACTGATCGCCCATCAAGTTTTTGGAATAAAAAGTTTGATGATCCCGCTATGCTCCCTTTACAAAAGTATCGTTGGGAAGATCGCTTAGATGATTTAACCTACCGTTACCAAGATGCAGAGTCTTTTACCGACGTAGTTGATCGGGCGAAAAAAGCTATGGCCATGCTCGAGCAGCATGCTGCCGAGGTGCCCGACGACCACCTACTGTTGATGACTAGTCACGGTGATTTTTTACGTGTCTTTCTGATGTGTTTGCTGATGGGTCACGACGCAGCACCAGCAGTATTAGTAAAACCGCTTCACCATCTGCATCTTTCGAATACGGGCTTATCGGTTGCCACCTACGGCCTTCATCACTGGACCAAGACAACTGAGTGGACTGTCTCATCCATAAACGACTCAACTCATCTGTAGTTTGCTAAAGCTACAGTCTCGAGTTACAATTTCAACCTATGGCAATGACAAATGGCGGTAATATCCGCAAAGGCTCCTACATCCTATTTAAAGATCAACCTCATCTGGTAACCCGAACAGAGTTTGTGAGTCCTGGTAAAGGTTCTGCTTTCACCCGCTCTAAGTTAAAAAATGTGAAGTCCGGCGCAGTTCAGGAATTTACTTTTAAATCTAGTGAGTCGATTGAAGAGCTAGATGTCTCCACCACTGAGATGCAGTTTTCATACATCGATGGCAAAGACGTAGTGTTTATGGATCCCCGCACATATGAGCAAGTGACAGTACCGGCTGATTTACTAGAAGATAAACTAGGTTTTCTCACACCTGATGTTACGATGTACATCATTTTTTATGACGACGCAGCCATTGGTGTCCGCTTACCAAACACCGTGAAGTTGAAGGTCACCTATACTGAAGATGCTACGGCCGGCAATCGCGTTAATGCACCCAAAAAGCCCGTAACCCTGGAAACAGGACTCGTTATCCATGCACCACTTTTTATAAAGGAAGGTGACGTCTTAATCGTTGACGTTGAGAGTGGATTATATCTATCCCGTTCAAATGAGTAGGATCTAAAAGATCAAATTCTTTGATCCTCATCGAAGAGGGCGTAGTTACATGCTTGTGCCGCCATTGAGCCTTCATGTGCAGCAGTCACTATTTGGTGTGAGAATCTCTTAGTTACATCACCAGCAGCAAAGACAAATGGAACATTTGTTTGTTGTTCGTCATTGGCCTCAATATACCCATCGCCATTCACCTGTACACCCAGCTCGGTTGCCAGACTATTATTGGGGATAGCGCCCTGCATATTAAAGATAAAGTCGGCTGCTAACTGTTGTTGATTATCGAGTTCTAATGATGAAACTTGCCCCGCAGCTCCGTTGATACTTTTAATCTCACTTTCAAATACTTCCACATGTCGTTTCCAAAGTCGCTCACGCCATTTTTTGCTTAATTGAGATTGATCGGGTGAGTAATTAGTGACAAGCACTACTTCCTTGGTAAATTGAAGAAATTGTAAGGCAGTGCATGCAGCTTCATCAGTATCACCAACCACTATGACCTTTTTACCGACCGTCTTAAAACCATCACAGGTAATGCACCAAAACAAAGATCTACCCAGGTACTCTTCAAAGTTTGGGAGATTCGGATACAGATCTGTCACCCCAGTAGCAATAATAATTGATCTGCCAGTATAGGTACCGTTGCTGGTATAGGCGATAAAAACGCCGTCGTGATGAACGACTCGTTGGACTTCTACTGGTTGGTGAAGTGCACCAAAACGCGTGGCTTGTGCTAATCCCCGTTCATATAATGACTTGGAGGCAATACCCTCTGGAAAGCCTAAATAATTTTCATTATGTTCATAGGTTAAGGTTCGACTTTGGGCAGTGTCAAAGAGTACGACTTGGCGATTGAAGCGTTGTAAATAAATAGCAGCCGATTGGCCGGCCGGTCCTCCACCAATAATTAAGGTATCATAGGTAGTCATAAACAAAGTGACGGTACATCGCCATGATAAGCCAACACCAATGAGGTGTGCGCGCAGAGCGGTGATACAGCAGGGGTACTCTCATTAGCTCTGGAGAGCGGTTGTAAAATACTTTGACTGCTAAGTAGCTGACCCCAGAATCCCAGCTCAGGTTCTGCCTGTACCACCTGAAAGAAATCGCCCACATCGGCTCGATTGGCCAGTTCTTGATAGGCTTGTTCTCGGTTAAGTACATCATCGATTAAGTTTTTTTCCTTTGCCGAGACCGGATCATAGAGAAAAGCTCCAATGTCTTCGCGGAGTGTGGCATCAGATATGGTTCGGCGCTGGCTAACTAACTTCACAAAGCGATCGTACTCATTATCTACCACTTTCTGCGTGTGCTCCATTTCTTCTTGGGACATTTGACGATATGGATTGCCAAAATCTTTTGCCTTACCAGCAGTAAAAGTGACGGTTTTAATGCCATTTTCAGTGACTACTCCCCCAGCCAGCAGCCCACCATCTTCGCTGATGACTTGATCATAGTACTTGAAGGGACCAAATAGTACCCCAATGCTGCCAGTAGCAGTACCGACGTCAGCGTAGATACTATCCCCTGAAACAGCTGCCCAGTAGCCGCCCGAAGCAGCCATGCCACCAACATATGAAATCACCGGCTTACCAGTTTTTTCCTTGTAGTAATTAACACCATCTACAATGGCTTGTGAGCCGAAAATAGTGCCACCAGGTGAGTTGATTTCCAGAATCACCCCCTTATAGCTTTCATCTTCTGCCGCTTCATAGAGTTGCTCTTTTACTTCATAGCCATAGGTGATGCTGCTTGCTATTAAAAAGTTAGAAGGATCAGTTTCTAATCTATCACCGAGTATAACCCCAGATATAGGTATTGAGAGCAGTTTATTCTCACTAAATCGTTGGCCATAGTGATACTGTGAAGCGATCTCAGCCTCTGTCTCATCTCCCAACGAAACTACTAGACCGGCAACTAAGCCTAGTATGAAAAAGCACCATGCCAGAGAGAAAAAGGTGACAATCACCTTTCCAGCAGTCATAAGCAGTGAGGAAAGAAAGGAGTGTTCTCGAAACATAGCCATAAGTATATCAGCTTACTCAAACGATGATACAATATGTTGTAGTAATACAATCAAATAAAGCCTCGAGAAAACTGCATGCAAAATAAGTATACTAAAGACGTATTCCTATCGGCGTTTAAATTTATGAGGCCTCTGACGATTGAGGCAACGTATGGGCTAATTACCACAGAAGTAAAACGACTGCTTAATGCTGACTACGTCTCAATTTTCTTGCTGCAGGATGATGTACTCAAGCGTGTTTACTCCACTGTACCAAGTGAATCACAAGTTGAGCCGAGAAAAGATGGTTTCACCGTCAAGTGTTATAAAAGTAGAAAAGCCTTTGTAGTGTCAGCCAAAGAGTTTCGTAAACAGCATCCAGAGTTTAAGGATAAAAAAGTGCAACAAATTGCACTGATACCGCTAGTGCATGATGACGGGGCAGTGGGTGTTTTGTCATGTCAGCTACGTGACTCTCAACGATTCTCACACAACAAATTTCAGATGCTGCAGCTTTTTGGCTCATTGGCAAGTTTAAAAATTGCCAACAACACACTCATTTCTGATCTAAAGGACGCACTATCAACACGAGATCTATTTATCTCCATGGCCTCTCACGAACTCAAAACCCCTCTGACAACTATCTCTGCTTACGCTCAACTAATTAATAGAAACATTTCGCAAGAAAAACCAGTCTCTTCAAAATGGAGTGAAACGCTTGTTTTTGCCACCAAAAGACTTGAACACTTGATTAGCGAACTACTTCAAGTCAGTCAGATTAAAACTGGGAAATTGCGGTTTGATTGCAAAGAAATTTCATTTAATGAAGAGGTTTTACCCCGTGCAGTAGAAGATTTCAAGGTTGCTTATCCCGAGCACACTTTAGTAACAGACACTGCTGCTTGTACGGATGACAGCATCATGGCTGACACTGAGAAGCTCCTCCAAGTACTAACTAACCTCCTCAATAATGCAGCTAAGTTCTCACCATCAGACAAGGAGATACTACTCATTTGTCGTAACGAAGGTGAGATGCTTCACGTAGAAGTGAGAGATCAAGGTCCAGGCATCAGCAGTGAAGATTTAGGTTCACTGTTTGAAGAGTTCTATCGGGCAAAAAATAACCCTACCAATGGTATGGGCTTGGGTCTCTTCATTAGCAAAAAAATTATGCTCGAACATAGTGGTGAAATATATATTACTTCCCAGTTCGGTCAAGGTACTCAGGTTCACTTTAAGTTGCCCGTCTTCATTAAAGCTTAATATGCCCAAGTACAAAGAACGAATCAGCTTAGCTCCCGGAAAAGAAATACATGAAGCTCTCGAGTTCGTGGAGAGTGAGTGCCCTGTTTTAGCTGGTCTTCTTAATACTTCTATGCCAGAAATCAGCAGAGCTCCGCGAGCTAAAGGCACAGTCTATCAAGTGAACTCTATCCCCCGATCGCTTATTGAAGCAGCAAGTGACCCTCAACTTGCTTTAGATACTATTATTATCAAAGGTCTACCTGGGTCTGGCAAAACAACGGTGGGTAGTGAAGTGTTAGAAGTATTGCGACATTTTAAGTCACTGCATGGTAAAGAAATAAAACTACTCAAGTATGATCAACTACTTGCTCCTCTGATCGAACTGTATGGCAAAGATACGCCCGAGTGGTCAGAAGGACAATGGTTTTTCATGTCGTGTTTACTCAGTAGTGGTTCACTTACAGAAAGTGATCTGCTGATAGAAAACCTTGAGGCAAGCTTCCATGAGATGAATAGTCAGACTACAGATCTCAGTGAGAATGATTTGAAAAAGTATCTACTTAATATAATCCATGCTACTCGACCAGAAAATCAGCCGCCCCAGCTACTGGTTTTAGAGGCGCCGATGGTCTCGGTGGTCAATGGTCAAAACCGAGGTTTATGGGCACTTCAGGCCTTGGGGGCGAGAGAAAAACTACGGATGTCGAGATATGCAGTTGGCTCATCGTTTGTGATCAATACTCTACCTCACCCTCGCACCACCCAACGAGCTATTGAACTGAGGAATCGGGCCATGTTTATAAAGGTATGTAGGGCCGCTCAGGAAAAAACTTCCCCCAGTATGCAGATGTTAATTGATGAACAAGCGGAAAAGCTGGAGCTCCAAGGTATCAGCCGACAACTGATGGGAGAAGATGCATTTTATAAATGGGTGGATGATCAAGTTTCATCTGCTAATGAGAATCAAATCAAAACGATGCTAAACGAGGAGCGAGCATTAGCCTCACAGTGGCTGGAGGATGATGAGGACGATACATGGAAAGAGCAACTTCGGAGTAGCTTAGAAGGTTCGTCCAACCGCGGCCCGGCAGTCTACACACACTCCTGGAAGCACGCCTTAGTCAGGGAAGTGCAAACTCTCCTTCCCCGTTCGTACTCCGATGAGTACTACAATACTACCCCCACCAATGATGTGACAATCCATCCATACGAACTGTGCATCATGGCCGAGTACGCAGCTGATGTCCATAGTCTGGCTGGTTTTTATAAACATGCCTACTGTGCGATTAATGAGTATATACCGGGTCTGACAAAATAAGCTTTCTTCACTGTATTAATTCAGCCAGTGATGCTACCCTATTTCTTCTATGACACAAGCACAAGATACATGCCCTATTTGCAACTCTCCACTTAAAGACGTTGAGGAAACACCTTCTGGTAAAAAATTACAACGTTGTTCTCGTGGAGTATGGAACTCAGAAACCCGTCAAACTGAAGGCTGTGAGTATGTAAAGTGGATCAATGCAGAGCCTAAGCAACTTGATGAAGTCTGTCCCAAGTGTGGCTCTCCCCTTGTGCTGCAGATCACGCGCTCTGGTAAAAAAATGAAGAAGTGTAGTACTGGTGGCTGGGATAAAGAGCAACGTGTGGCAACTGGCTGTGATTACGTAGAGTGGGTCAATGGCTCCTCTAAGCCACTCGATGAAGACTGTCCTCAATGTGGCGAGAAACTGGTGCTTTTTACCACAAGTAACGGTAAAAAGATGAAAAAGTGTTCTACAGCAGGCTGGGATAAAGAATTTAAACAGCCCACCGGCTGTACATACGTGCAGTGGTTGCGCGGTGATGAGTAATGTCTATACAATGAGGGTATGCGTGCCCGTGTTGTTACTCCTTTTTTTCCTTATGGAACACAAATTCTTCTCATTTCTCACTCACTTTTTTGGTTAGCGACAAATTTAGTATCACCTTTTCTAAGTATATTCTTCATTACCGAGATGACTGACGTAACAGTTAGTGAAGTGGGTATAGCTTCACTGATTTTTTACCTTTCGTTTGGTGTGCTCGGCCCAGTCATGGGTTTCATCTCTGACAGAATAGATGGATTAAAAGATGAGTTAGTCTTTGTCATTTTTGGCTATATTGCGCGGGGTGTCCTGTTTATGTTGTTCGCCCTGGCCAGTAATGCCTGGCATCTGTATATGTTCCAGTTTTTCTTGGGCGCCTTTAGAGCAGTGGCTGGACCGGCTGATAAAGTACTGTACTCCAAGTACCTTGAAGGCCGTCAAAGTGCCACTATGTGGGGCATCGATGAGTCTTTGATCAATATTTTTGCAGCCTTAGGAGCTGGTGTAGGAGGATACTTGGTCAGTATCTACGGCTTTAGATATGTTTTTGTGCTCACTGGCGCAGTCACAATTGTGGCAGGCTTAGTGAACTTCCCACTGCTCAATGGTATGAGACAGCGAGCGAAAAAAAGGGTGAGAATAAAATAAGGGCAGTAAGATACTGCCCTTGTTCGAGAACTTTTGGTTACATATCCTCGTTTTCGCTGTATCGAGGTCTGTAAAATCCGAGCAGGTGTTGTGCTCTTTCCATGTACACATGCTCGATGCCGTTGAGAAAGTAGTCGAGGCAAGAGCCTCGTTTTACCCTATCAATCAATTGCTCAAACTGCGCGCGGTTTTTAGCCACGCCAATAAGGCTTCCATTTCTGTTGTTTTCACGATCAGCGAGAGTAGGATACTCCCATACATGAATCTCATCCACTTTCATACTCCTGCAACGAAGTGTTGCAAATATGATGGCGATACCACGATAATATCACTATTATAGGACTTAGTCAATCTTAGGTAAACAGCGATTTTATATTTTTCCGCTAACTACCGCCGGTGGTGATAGTTGGCGTTTGAGTGTAGGTGTCCAGGAGAGTACCACTTGCTTTGACGAGTCGAAGTTGGTATGGAATACCCGAAACTGCACCTGCCCAGTCGAATAATGCCTGCGTGAACTCATACTCTGCATAACCGCCGGCAGCGATGGTTCTACTACCTGTGTTGGGTAACTCTGTAATGATGGTTGAAGCAAAAGTCCCGCCTGGGCTTGTTAGCTGTGCAGTGATGGCGTCACCGAATGCTAGGTTGTCAGAGCCGGTGATACGGTAGCCTGTGCTGTCAGCGGGTACATCTCCCCAACCGGCACCATTGATATTATGCTGAATTTTTAGATCAACATTGACGCTAGAGGCGGTGGTATTTCGCACCATAAAGCGCGTGCGGAACTTACCAAAAGGCACGTTAGTATTAGTGTTTTCAGCTGCCCTCCAGGTAGCAGTAGACTGTGTGCCATTATCATTTCGAATTCTGAATGCGGTCTGCTCTAAACCGCCCGAAGCACCACCACCAGGAACACCAAATGAACCGCCAGTGATTGGCGTCGGCGAAATAATTACATCGCCAATATAGAGATGCTGCTCCACATTCATCCAGTAATCACCATATAGCAACACGTAAAAATTAGCTGCATTTAAACTGGCACCTGCATCATCGCCCATAATGCCCGTCGACTCAAATACGAGCACGCCATCAATCCATTGCTTGATAGAACCAGTAGTAGCATGCATGTAGATTTCTAGATCGTGTCGTTGCCAGACTGCTTCCTGTAATGCTGGTTTAGGCTCAGTTGTGGTGGACTTGATAGTAGTGTTGACTCCACCAGTGGGATTTAGATGTTTGTGCCAGAAACGCCAACCACCGTTATCAAAATCGCGCTCAACGTTTTGTTGATAGCCAGCACTCTGGTATAGTTCTGTAGTCTTAATCTGTGTACCTAATGTTAACCAGCTACCCCCGGTGTGTTGAAGATTAATTTGAGGCACATAGGTATAGTACCGAATGTAACATAAGTCGTCCGCATAAGGTGCAAATGCCTGGTATCTGAAGTTTTCTTCGACCAGTGGTACTTTCGCCCCCATAGAGCGACCTGATACGCCTTTACACCATAGATCTAGTACTTTGCGTCCATTAAAGTCAATGATTTCAGCTCCCACGTATCCACCGGTGACTACTTCATTGGTTCGTAAAGGGGCGTTTACCTCGGCTCGGCTTTCCCCATCATTATCAATGGCCATCGCTCTCGACCACGACTTCGGCACTTGAGTATCATCTCGGTAGGTCAATGGCAAACTACTAGCAGTCCAATCTTGATTAATGTCCGTTCCCACACCACCACTACCGACTCGTAGTTGAGCTTGGTTTGATTGAAAGAATGTAGCAGGAAATAGGGTTTGTAGCGTCATGGCTAACTAAAATTTCCTTGGAAGGAACCAAATAGACTGGTGCCATTTGAAAGAAAGGCGATAATATCCACTGCACCTGCAGCAGTACTAAGGGTAGGATCTGTGCCACTAGCGAATTTATAGGTGGAGCCAAATGACAGTGTCCGACTACCAGTCCCATCTTGCGTAATGATCAAAATATAGGATGCTCCAGCTACTAGATTAGTCGGATTTGCTAAAGCCCGGTTACCACCTAGGGTTACCGATGCCATTGCTCCCAGAGCCAGGTTCCAGCTTATACTGGCACCATCAGTGAGGGTTTGAGTACTGTAGAGCTTCGCTTGCAGGGTTGCGGGTGTCGTGGCGCGCGTAGTATCTGTTCCGGTAGTAACCTCTGCTTGTGTGGCGAGCTCTACTATACCCGCTGTTGTCTCAGAGGCTGAGGCAGGTGTAACAGCGGTAATTCGACTGGCTAGAGTAGCTGGGGTAACCGCTCGAGTAGTATCAGTGCCAGTGGTAACTTCCGCTTGCGTCGCTAGCTCGATGATACCGGCTGCTGTTTCAGTTGCAGCGCTAGGTGAGGTGATGGATGAAATTCTAGTCGCTAGAGTAGCTGGGGTAATAGCTCTGGTGGTGTCGGTACCGGTGGTAACTTCCGCTTGCGTCGCAAGCTCAATGACACCTGCTGTAG
>JALYRS010000032.1 GCA_030855135.1 bacterium
GAGCGATTCGGCGAGCATGTCTTTCGAGTTTCGAGAAGGGCGTTTCTATAAAAGCGGTTAGTACTCTTTGGGCATCCTCAGATTGTGTAAAATCAGCTGCCACGGCTAAAACATTTATATCATCATCATTGCGAGCTGCCTTCACTTCTTCTACCGTATGTCCAACCGCAGCTCTAACTCCCTCAATCTTATTGGCAGCCACTGAGACGCCAATACCTGACCCACAAAAAACAATACCTCTGCCGCCCATATCCTCGGCTACTGCCTGCGCCACGGCAAACGCAATTGGCGGATAATCATCATCTGGCTGCATACTCGGGGCACTCAGATCTAATACTTGGTGACCTTGCTCAGTTAGCCAGGGTACTAGCTCATTTTTGAGCGCAAATCCTCGATGATCAGTGCCGATGTACAGTTTCATATTACGTATCCTTTAATCAAAGCCCAGCTCTGCCCTGGCTTCAGCTGAAATCATATCAGGAATCCAAGGTGGGTCAAAAGTAATTTCGATAAATACGTCTTGCTGAACATCTATCGCTGGCAACGAAACTAACGCATCTTTCAACATCCCATCAAAGACAGCTGCCAAAGGACAACCAGGCGTTGTCAGCGTCATTATGATAAAAATTAATGGCCGAGTGCCACCATCGACTTGTCTGTCTTTTACTTGAATGTCATAAATCAGGCCTAAGCTGACGATATCAACATGCAGCTCAGGATCCATGACTGTGGATAACTTTTGACGGACCATGTCCTCGGTAATGGGAGTACTCATTTGATCTTATTATACTAAAAACCCCCAGTAAGTTACTGGGGGTTCTCGTTGATAAACAAATTCTGCTTATGCAACTGATTTCTTTAAAACTGGCATACCGGTACGTTGTGTCTCAACGACTTCGTAACCAGCTGGAACTGCTGGCAATGAACCTTCGCGCTCTTCACGGGCGAAAAAGTAGATTGTTTGCACGCGGCCATTCTTCAAAGTGACTTGGCGGGTGTGCAGCAGATAAGTCTGGCCCTTTTTGTTTGTGTAGCTAAATGCATTTGCCATACGGCTCCTTTTTTTTCCGCTAATCTGCGGATTACTGTGTATTAAAGACTACGCTTACTGTCTAAAAGAGTATGTAGTCGAGAACATCTACTAACTAGCCTATCATACTCGAGGTGCACATCAAGAAGGAAAATGACTATTCCCTAGTAATTGTGCCTTGTAGAAGTATTTCCTCGATCTCTTCATCTGGTGAAAGCTCCCTTGAGACCACCACATCAAAAGGCAATAATGCTGCTGAGACAGCCGCATCACCTGTAAAACCTCCTTTACCCGCTGTTAATGTGAACGCTTTCTGCATCACTTCGCTATCATCTTGTTTAAACCACACTTGGTACTGACCTGTGCTTAGTGGGGGCAAGGCTGCGGTGACACTTAAGCGAACTCTCTCATCTGCAATATCGTAGCGAACGGTGCCAGTAGCGGGGGCAGTACCCATCAGTGTGAATTGCTTTAAATCTGGTGTTCCAGCTCTCATGGTGGACCGATCTTGATCTGATAAATTCTCAATCGCCACACCTTCGCCAAACTGAGCGCGATCAGGCATCGTAGATACTGTCTGCAAACTGTACCAACGGTACGCCAAAAATAGCACTATTAAGAGTGCCACGAGTGGAAATATAAACGGAAGAAATTTATTCATCTGCTGCCCTTTTAGTAATATTACTCTGTGGACGTCAACGCCTGCTCAACGAGAGTTGGCAATTGTTGGGGGGCAGCCACTTTTTGACCATTTAAGAAGAAGGTTGGCGTAGAGTCAACTCTAAGTTGATTTGCCAAACCTACATCTTGTGAAACAGCCGATCGAGCTGCCTCTGATTCTATTCTCGCTATAAAGGATTCTTTGTCAATTCCTAATTCGGCTGCATAATCTCCGAATTTTTGCTTGACCTCATCGTTACTCAGCGCTTCCCACTCGAGTTGTCGCTCAAATAACAGGTCATGAAACTCCCAAAACTTACCTTCAGCTAAAGCAACTTCCGATGCTTGAGCAGCGGGTTGAGCATTGGCATGAATTGAGATGAGGGGAAAGTGTCGGTACACCAAGCGCACATCATCGGGATACTCAGCTAAAATCTGAGCCAGTAAGGGTTGGACTGCTCTACACGCTGGACACTGCAGATCACTAAACTCCACAATCGTCACTTTTGCCTCAGCGGGACCTTTTGCCAAACGGGCATCGCCAATTAACTGTGCTTGATCAACTATTTGAGTCTCAGTGGCGGAAGAAGAAAAAGCAACGGCAATGCCAATGATCAAAGCTAAAGTACCAATTACTGTAACAATTAGTAAAGGAAGATTTTTCATAAACTGTCCTCTTTATACTACACTATAGTTCTGGTGGCCAAACTTGTTTACCTGATTCGGTATCGGTGACAATGATAGCGGCCGTTGGACAACTTTGAGCTGCCAACAACTTAGTCTCATCATCGTTACCATCTTGAGAAATCACTTTGGCAATGTTTTCTTCATCTAACTCGAAAACCAATGGCGCAATAGCCACACAACTAGCAGCACCAATACATTTTGGTCTAATTACTTCTACTTTATACTTGCCAATTATTTTAACTTGGTTTTCCGTCATATTTCTCTTCTAGGTAAATTTCTCGATATGAAGTAATGAATCTGGCACGTCGTTGGCTTTCAGAAATGACATCATGTCGGCCATCATAGCGGAATTACCACATAAATAATAGCCAGTATCAGGTTTGATCGGGTGGTGTGAGACACAGTCAGTCACTCTCCCTCGGCAAAGTGGCCACTCTGTAGGTGCTTGAGACAAAGTAGGATGAAAGTGAAATTGAGGGAAGGCGTCGGCTAATTCCTGTAGCTCATCCATCCAAAAAAGCTGTGCCGCATGTCTCATGCCCCAATATAGTGTAATCTCACGAGGATCATTTTTTTGTTGCAACAGCTCAAGTATCATACTTCGAAAAGGCGCAATGCCCGAACCCGTCGCAACTAAAGCAAGTTGCTTCTCCGCTGGGCTATCAGAAATGGTGAAAACACCCAAGGGGCCAAGTGCAGCTATCTCCTGACCAAACTTCAAACTTTGCAAGTACTTGGTACCTAATCCTTGAGGCGAAACATCAACGAGCAGCTCAAAACCATGATCAATGGCAGAAGAACTAGCTAAGGAGTACGATCGTCGCTCACCTAGGTCTGAGACCTTAATTGAAACGTACTGTCCGGCCGTAAAAGGTAAGTGATGTGGCTGCACCACTTCAAAGAAATACTGCTCAAACTTGTCATTGAGGATTTTTTTATCGGCTAACTTTGCTGAAAACTGTACTGGTTTATTCATAATGACTCATCCCAACCTTGGCCATACCATAAGCCTAGAGCAATCTTGGCTATAGTCGAGTACTCGCTGGTACGGTCCACAAAGTTATTGGTAATGATACCAAACATACCTTGTTTGTGCTTAAGATTATCGATACCCATCATCTTCTCCATTATTGGTCCCATCTCTCCACCACTCAGAATAGCAGCGGCTATTGGCTCAGGTATCCTTACTCTGCCACCATTTGCCTCAAATCGTTTTCCCTCTTCATCTACTACACTAGCCCAAACAGTTGACCACAACTCTCCGTCTTCATTCTTGGTCACTCCGCCCTCTAAACCGATCGCTAGTAGTGTTGTTTTACTTTCTGGTACTAACGTTTTTTTACCTTCGACCATGGCTGCCATGGCTCTGTTATAGGCACCTTGACGAGTTTCTGGATCAGTCATTGGCTGTTCACTGACGTTGCTAGGAACAGCAAAGCCGGTGACTGCTTGAGGTTTGAGTGCTGCAGCAGCCTGTGATACTGCTGCTATCTTAACGGGATTCTGTGAGCCGACAAAAATGATCATACATTGGATTGTAAAGTATGGAGACCTAGTGTCAGGCACTTAATTCTACCGGGAGTAATTACTTCTAGGTGCAGCCACGTAAGAATTTCTTGTTGAGTCATGGCTTTAATTTCTGAAACTGTGTGTCTTTCACTGACGATCTTCTCAGCCAGCGAGCTCATAGCCGCCTGACTAATAATACAACCACTGCCCACCCATGAGAAATCTACGATCTGGTTATCTTCGATTTTTAGGTAGATGGTAACTTTATCCCCACAACTGGCGTTGGTGCCGCTGATAATTAAGTCAGGATTTTTCATCACACCCACATGGCTTGGATAACGGGCTAGATCGAGGAGCACTTCATGATATAGATCAGTCATAGTATTAAGCGCCAAAAGTACTGGCTACTTTTTGCAGAGCTACCAGTAATGTATCTAAGTCACTAAAGTCGTTATAGAGCTGCCAGCTGACTCTGGTACTGGCTTGCCAACCAAACTTCTCGTGCAGTGGCATCGTGCAGTGATGACCACTCCTGACCGCCACACCCATTGAGTCAAGTACCTGACCCACATCGTGGGCATGAACACCTTGATAGATAAAAGCTACGGAGCCCACTCTATCAATTGAGCCAGAAAATTCAGTGGGACCGATCAGTTGTACCTGCGCTACTTGTTTTAGTCGTGCCAGGCATTCAAGTAGCATTTCCTGATCATGTTGGGCAATATTCCCCATACCAATTTTGCTCATATACTCACAGGCGGCTGCCCAGCCCACCAAGCTAGCCACATCAGGCGTGCCAGCAGTAAATCGTTCCTCTAGATCATCGGCAAAGGTAGTTTCATCCAGACTGACGGTATTAATCATGCCACCGCCCAGCAGTAATGGCTCCAACAGCATTAGGACCGATTTTTTCACCAATAGGCCACCAATGCCCATGGGCCCCAACATTTTATGAGCTGATACAGCATAAAAATCGACGTCGAGGTGTTTGAAATTAACTGACAAATGTGGAGCTGCCTGCGCTCCATCGACAAAAATCTTGATCTGGGATTTGTTTTTTTGCTCGGCTGCCGTAACCAGCTGGCGCAGCTTATCGAGTGGATTAAGCGTCCCTAACGTATTTGAGATATGAGAAAAAGCCAATAATTTTACGCCCATTTGGGAAATTTTGGTCGCTGCATCCTCGAGATCTAATCGACCATCCTCTGTGACTCTAATGAACTCCAGCTTAGCTCCTTGTCGCTTAGCTAGCTGTTGCCAAGGTACCAAGTTACTGTGGTGCTCCATCTCAGTTAGGACAATAGTATCCCCGTCGGTAATCGTCGCTGCACCCCAGCTCAAAGCCACCTGATTCACTGCTTCAGTGGTGTTTCTGACGATAATTAGCTCGACTGGTTCAGCACCCAAATAATCTGCAATGGTCTTTCGTGCTGTGTGGAAAAGCGCGGTGCTCTCATCACCTAAAGTATGTACTCCTCGATGAACATTAGCATTATGCTGTAGATAGTAATTGGAAATTGCCTCAATAACCTGGCGAGGTTTTTGAGAAGTAGCAGCATTATCTAGATAGACCAGTGGCTGGCCATTGATAGTACGCTCGAGAATAGGAAAATCTTTTTTGAGATCAGCAGGCTTAAACATGCCTTATTATACGGTAAGATTTATAGGCTCACCTAATCTCGTTACACCGTGATCATTTCCTAAGCGCTTGAATCGATATAGTACTTCTGAGTCGAAAACTAAGCATTTATAGAACTGAATTGAGACCGATGCGGGAATACGTTTTAAAACTCCTTTAGCTTCACGAATTGAGATGACGGCAAATACTTTTTCTCCAAAATCCTCATTTTCTCCATCAAATCCAACATAACTGTAGCCCTCAAGTGCTGTCAGTACATCGCCATTACTTATGGTATCTAGATAGTCATTCAAAGTATGGCAATGCCACTCAACTTCACCTGGCTTGAGTTGACCATTTTCAGCATAAACTATGCCATTTTTACCAGTCTGAAGCAGAGACATATCTTGGATTAGGTGGTAATCTACTCCATCCTTATGAACTGGTTTCGATAGCGTAAAAAGACCAGCTACTTCTCGTTTAGCAGGGTTGAATAATTGAGGTAATGCTTCTTTAAGACGCGCTCCTGCCTCTGGAGAGATTCTAAACTGTACGCGAGGGTTAGTAAAGTTAATTTCTAATGGTCTAATACCATTTTGTCTTACTTCAGCTTCCAAGCCAGCAGTTAATCGTGTAGTAGCAACCTGTAGTTTTGTTAATTCTTCTAACGGTTGAGGTAATGGCTTTTCTTGTTCTGAAGGCTGTACAGTGCTCTCAACAGCTTCAGGTGGTGAATAACGATTTTGTTCAAGCATAGAAATTATTATAGCCTATAACTATAATTTAGTCAAGAAAGCCTTCTATTATCAAAGCCTCTGCCTCGCTTTTGGGCAAGCCTCGGCTCATTAAGTAAAATAAATGTTCATGCGGTATATGACTAATACTGGCCGCGTGCGAACACTTAACATCATCAGTTTTAATTTCTAGATCAGGAATGGCTTCGGCTTTGGCTTTATCCGACAGTAGCAAAATTCTCTCGGTCAAAAACGAGTTACTATCACCACATTCTTCATCAATAATAATGCGACCTACAAATCGGACCTGTCCTTGATCTTGAGCTACCCCCTTAAGCACAGTATTGGCCCGAGTATGCGGAGCTTGATGATGAATGATCACCGTCACATCCACCTTGTCTTGGTTTTTAGCTAGGAAGGCACCTTTTAGCTGCAGCTCCGCTCCTGCTTCCACTAGCTGCACCGTATACACACCAGACTCCGTTACTTCTAACTCCTGCAACCCTTTGGCGACGTTAATAACTTGATTTATCATGTTATTTTTTCATCCTATGCTGCCTTCCATCTCATACTCAATCAATCTATTCATCTCTACTGCATACTCTAAAGGAAGCTTACGAACTAGATCATCGATAAAGCCATTCACGATCAGCTTCCGAGCATCTTCTTCAGTCACTCCACGACTCATTAAATAGAATAATTGGTCATCACCTATTTTAGACACCGTTGCTTCATGCTGAACGGCTACTTGAGAGTTAAAAATTCTGTCAACAGGGTAGGTATCCGAGCGTGACCTGCCGTCAAGCAGTAAGGCATCACAGATCACCGTATTTTTACTGTTGGTGGCCATAGGCCCAACATTAACCATCCCTCGATAACTAGTCCGCCCGCCATCCTTACTAATTGATTTAGAGATAATGGTTGAGCTAGTGTGTGGAGCCAAGTGGATCGCTTTAGAGCCGGTGTCTTGGTGCTGTCCAGCACCTGCCAAAGCCATTGATAACGTCTCACCTCGAGCACCTT
This sequence comes from bacterium, assembly GCA_030855135.1. GTDB lineage: Bacteria > Patescibacteriota > Microgenomatia > UBA1400 > PJMF01 > JALYRS01. The sequence goes on from JALYRS010000032.1 coordinate 7,262, forward strand.
TACCAGCTAGGATAAAGCCCGGATACTTCATCGTCACTTTTGAGCCCATATTAAAGTCGGTCCAGATCATCTCGCCCTCTTCTTCGACTCGAGCACGCTTGGTGACTAAGTTATAGACATTTTTATACCAGTTTTGGATGGTAGTGTACTGGCAGCGCGCACCTTTCTTTACATAAATCTCTACCACCGCCGAATGGAGAGATCCGGTTGAAAACGATGGTGCTGTACAACCCTCTACATAATGGACAGTCGCACCCTCATCCACAATAATTAACGTTCGCTCAAATTGACCGGCATTCTCAGCATTAATTCGGAAATACGTTTGGAGCGGCATTCTGACATTCACGCCTTTAGGTACATAAACAAATGAGCCGCCAGACCAGACAGCAGTGTTAAGGGCCGCAAATTTATTATCACCATGAGGAATTAACTTACCAAAGTGTTCTTTGACTAACTCCGGATACTGCTTGAGACCTTCATCCATCGATAGAAAAACGACTCCATCTTTCTTCCATACATCAAGCAACGAACCATATACTACCTCAGAATCATACTGCGCCTTAACACCCGCTAGCACTGCTCGTTCAGCCTGGGGAATACCTAGTCGTTCGAAAGTTTCTTTGACTTCCGGGGGCACTTCATCCCAGGATTTCACTGCATCCCCGGCAGATGGCCGCAAATAGTAACGGATTTTCTCAAACTCAATGCCGCTCAGATCAGCACCCCAGTTGGGCATTGGCCGGGCTAAAAAATGCTCATAGGCAGCCAAACGTTCTTTGAGCATCCACGCTGGCTCGTCTTTGATGTGTGAAATTTCTTCGACTACCTTTTGGCTGTGGCCTGGTTGCCCAATAAAAGCATATGAATCGGTCCCAAACGAGTAACCATGTTGATAAGAATCAGTGGCTTGAAGATTGAAGTCGTCGGTGTGTTTTTGCGCAAAGCGAGCCATGGTTTATTGTTGGTATCCCTTTTTCTCCAGTTCACTGACCAGAGAAAAATCACCACTTTTGGAGATCTTGCCATCCACTAGGACATGCACTTTATCTGGGTTAATATAATCTAAAATTCTCTGGTAATGCGTAATAATGATGATGCCCGTGTTGTACTTGGCGACAACCTTTTTTACTCCTTCAGCCACCGCTTTAATGGCATCGATATCAAGACCTGAGTCTGTTTCGTCAAGAATGGCATACTTGGGCTCTAAAACCGCCATCTGCAAGATCTCTAACCGCTTCTTCTCCCCACCACTAAAGCCCTCGTTCAAACCACGCTTGAGCAGCTCTTTTTTCACTTGTAGTTCATCTGCCAATGATTCAAGATGTTGGCGAAAGGCTAAGACTGAAGGGAATTTTTTACTTTCATCATGGGCAAAGCGAGCATTGTAGGCTAATCGTAAAAAGTTCTGCACTTTGACTCCGGGAATTTCAATGGGGTACTGAAAGGCTAGAAATAAGCCTGCTTTGGATCGCTCATCTGGTGACATCTCGAGTAAATCCTCACCATCCATGGTGACGCTCATTCCCTCCTGATTACTGGGTATCTCATAAGCTGGATGACCAGCTAAAGTGTAAGCGAGGGTTGATTTGCCCGAGCCATTAGGACCCATGACGGCATGTATCTCCCCTGGTTTAACTGTCAGTGAGATGCCTTTAAGAATCTCTTTTGAGTCTATAGATGTATGTAACTGAGTAATCACTAGTGATGAAGACATAAACTCCTCTATTTTTTGGCTGAGATACTAAATGCAAACTTTACTTCTTGTTTGATCTGTTCGGCGGTGTCAAGATTTTCTACTTCTTTTAAGGTAAACCAAGCAATACCATCGGTTTCCTCTACATTTTCTTTAAACACTACCGAGCCAACCGGCTCCATTAAGTACAAAGCATTTAGATGCTGCTCACAGCCTTTTTTCCAGTGTTTTTTAGCATACTCTGTGGGCGGCATATTATTTACTCGGCTGACGTAGTTATCTTGACATGCCCAGTGTATATTAGTTGAAAAAGGTGAAGGCACATACTCACTGTCGGGATTGTCCCACATCATGCCGTAGGGCCTCGCCTTCACATCAATAGCCGTTTCTTCCCAAAACTCCCGCTCAGCTGCTCTGTGTGGCAGCTCATTTGACTCAACGTGACCGCCTGGGTTTAGCCAAAAACCTACTTTTTTGTGTTTGATGAGCAGTACTCGCTGCTGATGAATTAAGACACCAGCGGCAGTAATACAGATTTTTGCCTTGAGGGATTGCAGATCAGCCATGAAGTCTTATTTTACCATGCTAAATTAAACTCATCTGCACACCATCAGTTTTTTCTGGCACATACGCAAAATCAACAGGACACTCAATTAATCGATTCCATTTGTTCTTGAATTTAACTGCCCCTTTTTTAATTCCATAATCGTATACATCTCGGGTAACCTCAACATCTTTGAGACAGTATTTCTTTAAGCGCTCCCAGTCCTGATTTTTATAGTACTTAATCGCATCCAATCCGTCACCACTTTTACCAGTGCCCAAGGTAGCCGTCGCTACTGCATCGAGAGAAATACGATGGCCAACACTGTCTTTGATTCGTAACATGAGATCGAGGGTGGGAATTTTAGAGATATCAGCTTTGTAGTACGGTAAAAAGGTGGGCATATCAAAGTTATCGATATTAAAACCGATAACTACATCCGCGCTCTCCATTAGCGGAAATAATTTATCCAGATCTCGCTCAAAGAAACTCAGCATCTCACCCTTACCAGTCGCACTCTTCCGGGCACAGACGCCTACAAAGGAAATACCTAGTTTGTCAGGAAAAAAACCTCCAACTTCATCAAAACTTTTTTTGGTTTCTACGTCGAGAATTAATTGGAGCATAAAAAATCTTTAGAAAGTAATGGCTATTAGTTTACAGTGTAACGAGCCAAGTACGTATTATCGTTAAAGTTTGTCTCGGAAAACTTCTTATCAGGATTCATCACGATTTCTACCTGGTGAAGTCCCACTGTTTTCGGCAATAAAACGGCGTGCGTTTTTGTTAAGTAATCGCTATTAGGCCAGTTACCTTTAGCTAGCGCGCCGGCTGTCACTCGCTCCACCACTGTCCCATCTACTTTAATCACGTACTCGATTTCGCCGGTCTTTGTGCTTTCGCTATTTTGAATTATAAAGGCACAACTCGTGTTATCAGGCACGTTGCTAGTAGTGAAGACTTTATTATGCAGTGGCACCATCGGTGAGCCATTACTCCCTGGCTGTTCAGGGTAGTCACACGTTACAGTTTGATAATACAAATTAGCGGCTAAAACAGAAGCAGGTGAAGCAGCGGGAGTAGGACTGACTGTAGGTGAAGCAGTTGCTTTAGGCGAGGTCGATGGGCTAGGACTAGTAAAGGCTACTGGTAAAGAGGAAGCCACCACGCTTGGAGTTGGAGTGTGGGTAGCTGTAGTTATAGGATTGGGACTGGCCAATGCCTGCTCATCTGAAGAAGAGGTGGTAAAGGAGTAGGCGAACACACCCACGCTGAGCAATAAAAGAACTGCTACAACAGCATAAATAGCAAAGTTTTGATGCTTATAAAATGGTGTTTTGGTTACTGGAGCTTCAGCTACTGATGAATCGAGTAAAGGTGGTGTAGTTTGGTTAACTGGCTCAACTTCTACTGGCAGTTCTCTATCTGGCGTGGATTGATTTGCTTCCATAAGTAGCAATTAGTATATGACCATCCGAGTAAAAATAGTAGCTTGAAAGAAGTTGGCTACTTCACCGCTTCTTCATACCGTCGGCTAACTTCACTCCAGTTTAAGACATTCCAAAATGCTGCAACATACTCTGGTCGGCGGTTTTGGTAATTCAAGTAGTAGGCATGCTCCCAGACATCAAGACCCATGATGGGGGTGCGACCTTCAATTAATGGCGAGTCTTGGTTTGAAGTGGCGATAATTTCGAGAGATTTATCAACATTTACTACCAGCCAAGCCCAGCCGGAGCCAAATTGATCAGTAGCGGCTTTGGTAAAGTGTTCTTTAAAGGTCTCCATGCTGCCACACAAGGTGGTAATGGCCTGAGTTACTCCTTCACTGGCCTCACCTGGCTGAGCAGCTAAGATGGTCCAAAACAATGAGTGATTAGCATGACCACCACCATGATTACGAACTGCTTTTTGTAGCTCCGCTGGCACGGCGTTAAACGCCCGGAGTAGTTCTTCGACTGATTGGTTGGCGAGATCTGGCTGTGCTTCTAAGGCAGCATTTAATTTATCTACGTATGTTTGATGATGCTTGGTGTGATGAATCTCCATCGTCTGAGCATCAATGTGAGGTGCTAACGCGTCGTAACCATATGGTAATTGAGGAAGTGTGTACATAAACCCTTTGAGTAGTAATTAATAACCTGAGTATCTACTGCAGTTGTACCATAGAACTGTAAAAAAGTTGTGAGAATTGCTTATCGCTTCACCCCTTTTCGCGTGTGCTGCTGCAAAATATACAAAAATTCTTGAATTAAAAAGCCCGCAAAAGCATAGGCAAAAATGGCAAACAAAGTACTAAACTCCAGCTGGTAACCACCTCTTACACTTGGTGTAGGGAAAGCCAATAAAAATGGCCGCAGCAGCGGTACACTCGTCTCGTATATCCAGGAGACAAATCCAGCCGCAGGATTGGCCGCAAATAATTTCAAGACAAAGCGAGCCACCAGTAATGTTTCGATCAAACCAACAATAAAGGTGGTTAGATCGGAGATAAGTTTACCCATTGGCATAGTATAACAAACTAGGCTTTTACTGGTGCTGCCTCAGAAATAATTCGTCGTAGCTCTAAAATTCTATCTCGTCCTTGAGTGCGCAAAAACTGTGTGACAGCTGCAGTATCTATGCCTTGATCTTCACGCTTGAGCTGGTAGATATCTTTCCACAGAGCTTCACCAAAAACAGCACCGACTGCTCCACTATCGAGTACCACTCGTAGCTGATCCTTTACTACTTCATACTCAGTAGCTGGTAGGTGAGCAATCCATGGCGTATCGAGCTCAGCAGTAATGGTGGCTAGCATCAAAGGATCATCTAAGTAAGGCAAGATAAATAAATCTACTTGCGACTGAAGCTCGGTGACTGACTCAAGTACTGTTTCGCTATAGAGTTTTTTTGCTTCATCAGAAGTAGTCGATAAAGCTAGCTGCAGATTCAGTATTAGATCAATGCCTTCGTATTTACAGTAATCGGCTACTTCCGCTACCACCTGTTTCTTCTGCAGCGACAGCACTTCACTAGGCTGATAATAGAGCTCTAACATGCCTACTCCATAGTTGTTGGCTATTTGCTCTACACCCCATTCTTCAATAAAACAAGGCAAACTAAGCGGATCTGCCGACCCTGCCTCTTGCAGTGAGAAGACGACTCCTGCACTTGGTGCTTTATGCGGTAGCTGTAGTAAGCCAAGCTTGCGATCTGGAATCACACCAGTCGTATGGGATGACAAAACACCAATCAGTAGCTTTACTACATCGGCCAAGACTTCTTGATTAAGGGGATCAGATATTGCTAAACCAAAACCATCAGCGATAGCGGTCAGATCATCTAAGCGGACTAAACAGACTCCTCCGTCTGCACCGGTAATGGTACTCAGTTTCATTACAATTAGTATAGCGGAAAAAAATAAGCCTGACTCATACTGAATCAGGCTTACTGTAATTCTTAATTAAAAGTGAGGATTAGTCTCGACGTCCACCTCGGAAACCGCCACCGCCTGAGCGACCGCCACCACCGCCATAGCCGCGACCACCTCTGTCATCGCCTCTACCGCCACGGAAATCTGGTCGACCGCCCCGATCTCCACCTCTGCCACCATCTCGTGGTGGTTTGGCTGCTTCTTGCTCGGCTGTCAGCATAGTTAACTTGATCTTGCCGTCATCTTGGATTTCCAAGACGCGAACTTTTACAATGTCACCTAATTTGACTATGGTTGAAGGATCAGCCACGTACTCGGTAGACATATTTGAGACGTGAATTAAACCGTCTTTGCCTGGGAGGAAGTTTACAAAGGCACCGTATGCCTCAATTCGTACCACTTCACCGTCAAACTCATCACCGATGACTAGTTCGCGCATCATGCCAGTAATTATCTCGACTGCAGCATCAATCTTTTCTTGATCTGGGGAAGAGATATTAACTAAGCCAACACCTCGATCTTCATCTTCATCGACATCAATCTCAGTGCCAGTTTGCTCGATAATACTCTTGATCATCTTGCCACCTGGACCAATTAACTCTCCAATACGATCAGCAGGAATAGTGATCTGTTGAATCTTTGGTGCATACGGTGATAACTCAGTACGTGGAGCTTCGATCACTTCGAGCATCTTGCCCATGATATGCATCCGACCAGTTTTTGCCTGATCGATTGCTTGAACTAAGACATCTAACGGCACGCCTTTGATCTTGATATCCATTTGTAAGGCGTTGATACCATTTTTAGTACCAGCGACTTTGAAGTCCATGTCACCAATATGATCTTCCACACCTTGGATATCTGATAAGACTACAAATTTGCCTTTACCATCAGTGATCAAGCCCATGGCAATACCGGCTACAGGCTCTTTAATTGGCACACCAGCTGACATC
>JALYRS010000033.1 GCA_030855135.1 bacterium
GATAAACCCGATTGTGGTCGTGAATCGGGTGTATTCTCGATCATGACCGCTAGTGGACGTTTTTTCTCCCAGGCAACTTTTTCACTGTTGGTGTAGAGCTTACCATTTAGTGGACAAACTTGATCTCTTGGTTCTTTGGGATCAATTTGGAGTAACTCACCTAATGCTGTCTCGTCGTCAGTACCAGTTTCAGGCACAATAACAGTAGAGCTCGTCTGAGCCTGTAACTGTAAGCCGCCAAATGTTAGGCCTGCAGACGCAATATACAGGACTAATATAACTAGTAAACTCTTCTTATTCATCTAATTCCTTTCAAACGTGCGGGGAGCATGTCGATGTCATTAGTTTTAACACATAAAGGGGGTTGTCTACAACAGACGACTTACTGTAAATACCAGTAAATAAGACCCAACAAACCGAAGATTAAAAATGAAACGAGGATAGTCCTTAAAAGATCTTTCTTTACCAGTGACAAGTCATAGCCATACATCGATTGTGACATAGTCACGGAGGAAGCCGAAGGGATCTTTTTCTCGGTGCTACTACTCAACGAGTACCGTGTCTCAGGTACTAGCCGTTGCCTGGCTTCTTCGGCTACTTGCCTTTCAAGTTTTGTTCTTCTAATAGACATCTATTCCTCTTAACTTTGGAAAATTCGCCACACATCTCGAGCCGTAATTAATAGTATTAAACCTAGTAACATTGCCATACCACTAGCATTAACAATTTGTTCTACTCTGGCCACTTTACCTTTGCCTACAATTTTCTCAATTAGTATAAAGAGTGCTCTACCGCCATCAAGAGCCGGAATTGGTAATAAATTCATAATAGCTAGGTTGATCGAGAGAATTCCGGTGTAGTTTAAAATTGCTAGGAAACCTTGGTTAAAAACCCCGCTCTTCTCTGTTTGATCATAAATTCCTACTGGACCTGATAGCTCAGCTGGCACCGTACCTCGCGTGAACAAGCCGGTGATCAAGTCACCTAGTGATTGAATGATTAATAATCCTAGACCTAATGCTTGTTGGATACCGTACCACATACCTCTAAAAGGCATTTCATATGGTGGATAAAACTGGTACTCAACCACTGGGGCAAAGGTCACACCCAGCAGACCCTGGTTAGCTGGTGTCTCTCCGCGATTACGAATTGTTAAAGGAAATTCTTGAAGACGCTCTTCACAGCTTAGCTCCGTGCAACTGCCGGTAGTGAGCACAGTTACTGATTGGCCCTGGTTGCTCTCTACCACATCACGTACTTCAGTTGAGCTAGTAGTAGTGATCGTCTCGTCGCCAATTTTAAATCCCAGAATATTTACTTGAGTCGGAACACCTGCAGCTGCTGCAGGTGAGTCAGGGTTAACTGAACCAATTCGGGGTTGATCTACCAAGTACGGGATTCCCATAAAGGAAAAGACAGTCGCAAACGCGATCACACCAAAAAGGAAATTTACTGTGACTCCGGCGAGAATAACACTTAGACGCTCTAGAGTAGATTTTTCAGAAAAAGCTGTCGGTCTTTTGGTTTCCCCTTCTGCCTCGCCTTCTTCGCCTTCCATTTTGACAAAGCCACCAAATGGTATCCAGTTGAGGGTAAAATCAGTTCCCTGCCAAGTAAACAACTTGATTGCTCGTGGAGGATAACCCAAGCCAAACTCAAACACTTTTATTTTGGCGCGCTTTGCCATGATAAAGTGACCCAACTCATGAATGATGATCAAAAATGAAAGAACTAGTACAAATAAAAGTAGTGTCATGATGGTTAAACTGTCATCAATTCTTTTTCTTTTCGTTGGCCGAGATCATCGATACTAGCCATTTGTTTTTTAAACGCTGTCTCAAGTGTTTCTAAATCGGCTGCAATTGCATCTTCACTGACACCTGGCAAGCCTTTTTGTTGCTCTATTTCTCGCTTTATATCACTTCGTACATTACGCATCATTACCCGCGCAGTTTCGAGCTTTTGATGGAGTAGCTTAACCATTTCTTTACGACGTTCCTCTGTCAAGGCAGGTACCACCACTCGAATCATCTGGCCATCTACTACAGGGTTGAGGTTGAGACCAGCTATCGAGATTCCTCGCTCTATAGCACCGAGTAGGCTTTTGTCCCAGGGAGTGACTAGGATCATTGTGGCATCTGGCGCAGTCACATTGGCCACTTCTCCAATTTTCATCCGAGTTCCGTACGCTTCAACTTGAACTGGATCAAGTAACGAACTACTGGCTCTTCCCGTTCTTAGGGTGTTTAAATCCTGAACGGTGTGATCAGATACTTTTTGGGCTTGGGCGGTAAATTCAGAAAATGAAAATGGCATAATCATCATTGTACCAAACTAACCAAGCATTTGTAACGAAGAGCACTTGACTAGGCAAAATCTACAGATGAATGTATACTTCCGCCATGTGGATTAAGGAATATGCAAAAATACTTTGGTTGAGTCTCAGCTCTAGTGATTTCTACGCACAGCTCTCACAAATTCCGCTGTCGTTATCAATAAAGTTTTTCTTACTGAGCTTTTTATTTTTTGGTTTAAGTAGTGCTGCCCAGTTTCAAGTTAGAGACTGGCCCGTGTTCTTGGCACATCTTAATGAAACAAAAGCTAGTATCAGCACTTACTATCCAGATGATCTAAGCATAGTATGGGATGGTCAAAATCTATGGAGTAGTATTACCTACCCGTTAGCCATTCAGTATCCCAGCTTTTGGCAACCGGGAGAAACATGGCCCGTAAATCTAGCTTACCTACTTTCGTATAATCCAGATATCACCACTGTAGCTCAAACGTTGCCTAGTTCCAGTTTCGCGGTCATCACTACTGAATCACTTCACGTCTCTGACCTAAATGGTGGATGGACAACCTTTCCCTTACGAGACTTATTGATGGATCTTCCCTCCACGGAGGTAAAGAAATCAAACGTATCACTTCAACTGGAGGCACTCTCTGTTGCCTTGGAGCCATTTTTAGAGTTTATTAAACGCGCAGCTTGGGTGGTGATTCCGGTACTACTACTACTCGACCGTTCGATTATGCTGCTGGTGCAGGGTGTGCTCGCATACTTCTTAATTAAACTGATCGCCCCTAAGCTTACCTCAAGTACCATGCTAAAGATGACCCTTCATATTGGGGTGGTAGCGGAACTTTTAACTCAATTAACTGGATGGCTACAACTTGAAACTTCACTGCCAATGTTTATGCTGGCATTTTGGGGATACATATCATATCTGCTACTGCGCTTAAAACGAGTTGTGCTTCAGTAGTGGCAAAGCTGCATTATCTTCGCTCAGCTCGATCTAATCGAATTGTCATATCAATAGCTGGAAATGGCAGATCTGGTTTTGTTGGATTTGCTAACTCAAGTTCCGCTTTAATTCTCTCCAAGCGCTGTTGATATGGAGTGAGTTCGGGATTAATTACCTTGGGCGTCGGTGTGGGTTCTGACTCAACAATCATGGGCGATTCCATCGAGAACAGTACCATGAGTATCAGTGCTAAAGCGCCTAGAACTGCTACTAAAAGTAATAACAATTTTTTAGGTTGTTTAAACCATGGCGACTTAGGCTCTACGCTTTCAGTCTGTGGCACAGTAGATTGCACATTTTCCAACAAGGGCTCCTCTTGGGCAAATGCAGTTTGATTTGATGGTTCGTAGTCTTCAGTCATAGGTATACCAACAGTTATAATGTCATCAACTCAGCTAGAAACGCCACAATTTGCGACAAACCATCATGAATGGGTAACAGTTGCCTATTTACAGTGTTGGATGTTAAACCCTGAATTTTATCTCTATCTTCCTTTGAATCATCGATAATTGTACGCAACTCTGTTCTGACTGTCTCAATCGTGGCTTCTGTTTGAGTAAAGGCACGTTGTCGTTCTGCTTGCTGGAAAACACCGCCCGAAGTGGCAATCTCTACTTTTAAATCATCTTTTAGTGCTACCGAGTTATCATAGACAGCCTGCATACGACCCAAACTAAGTAGGAGCTGTCCTTCGGCAGATAAGGTATCGATGATAGGTTTTAGAGTAGCAAACTCATCAGCTGCCTGATTAACAGCAGCTCTATCCGTAGCAGCGTTTATGACCTGAGCATGCGCATCCAGGGCAATCAGTGTTTGGTCTAGGTCCGATAAAATTAATTGCTTCTGATCAAGATCAATCCCAGTGGTGGATATCAACTGTAATCTCAGTAATGAAAGATAACTTTTGAGCACCTGCACTCTTGATTTCATGACTGATTGAGTAGCTTTAACTGCTGTTTCAAGTGAGACTAAGGTATTTAGATTACTAAACTGACCTTGAGCAATCACGAACAGCCGTTCATCGTTGCGATAGGTAGTCAACTGCTCACGATATGTAACTCTGAGAGTATTTATTTCCTGGGTGACATCAGGTTTAGTGAAAATAGCCTGTTCCTGAGCCATGATAGGTTTGGCCATCATCAATAAAGCCAAAGCTGTAACAGTTATGATCGTTCGAGTGATGCGTATGTTTTGCATGCTGATATCTATTATAGAGTAATTAAAAACAACAATAGACCAGCAATTAACGAAATACTGGCGTATTCATAGACAATTTTCTTAGTTAACCGTTGTGATTTAAAGTGTGTGGCGGCTCCCCACATTAAGTAAAAAGATGCGATAGCCAACGCAATTGACCGCTGCAGCCAGGGGTTTTGTGTCGCTAGTAGGAATGCAACCGTGAGTAATACTAAGCCTGATAGTAAAACGAAGTAAGCAAACCGATGAGTAAGTATTTCTTGTTTCATTAGCCGATAATCCCACCTTTGTAAAATATTAAGAGGAAAGCAATAAAGAAAAAGAGTAATAAATGCGCTGTGTTCTGACCCACCAGTCTGAGGGCTGCCCGGTTTCCTATCACCAGTGAGTCATACAGTAGCGTGGTGGAGATAAGCATTACAATACCTAGAAAAACGGCTTTGGTGAGTTGTAATGGCGTAAAGTATGGTCCAAATGCCGGTCTGTCAGCTGATTGAAGTTCGGCCAATACAACTTCACTTGGCAAGGTCACTCGAGCAAACTCAACTTGGGCTTCATCAGCCGCTTGGACCTGAAGTATTGGTAATGCTGGGACTATCTTGTCGTCATCGCTCCCAATCTCAGCTGCTGTAGCAGAGACAGCTTGTCTCTGGATCGCCGTCACAGTGGAGCGCGGTGAGCCAAACATCTGAACCACTAACGTCGTCTCGTATCCTTCTAGAGTGCCATCAATTACTGCAATCCCTGTCTCCGAGTACTGCTGATTTAGTATATTTTGCTTATGCGTAGGTGAGGCCATCCAAGCATCGACCATCTCTGAGCTTTGCTGAAAATCTCGGGCAAGATTCTCACCGGCAGCTTTGTAGGAGTAACCCGCGTTTTTTATAAAGCTCCAGGGTGCTACCCCCGCAGGTGAGGTATGTGACCAGTACTGCTGAGAAAACATATCCTGGCCCTTGGCCAGTGCCGCTTGATTTAATTGAGGATTAGAGACCAACTGCGGCAAACCTTGGGCGGCTCGCTGAGCATTTATATCGTCTAAGACTTGAGATGCTGTTATTGATGAGGCATAACCAAGGACACTACCAGACAGACTCGAAGTATGCAAAATAAGCTGAAAGCTCACAAAAAACAGCACTGCAATAACCGCCAAGCTCGTTAGACCTCGTGGATGCAGCAAACGTGGACGATGGCTATTACCTCGATGTGGATGAAATACAGACTTAATTGAACGATGAAGTGACATTAAATCTCATTATGCAGAGTTATATACCACAACTCAAGTCCGGGAATGGTATTCTAGATAAATCTGTGCTACAATACTATCTAGTATGTGGAGAACACAAAGGTCAAGGGATTCCCTCCTGGTAGCTACAATGTTCCCCCAGCTACCAGTATTTTATATGTTCGCTCCATTAGTATGGGGTGATCAAGAGAGGGTGCATGACTGACGCAGTCCCCCAAGCCAACCAAAACAAATTATTTGTTGGCAATTTACCATTTAACACCACAGAGCAGGAGCTCCAAGAGCTTTTCGCGCAGTTTGGTGAGATCGTTGAGATCAAATTAATCACTGACCGAATGACCGGTCGATCAAAAGGAATCGCTTTTGTTGAGTTTGCTAGTGAAGATCAAGCAGCTCAAGCAATTGAAGGTACCAACGGAACTCAAATGCAAGGTCGCGACTTAGTCGTCAACGTTGCACGTCCATTCGTACCACGTGAGCGCAACTTCGATGATCGAGGTGGCAGTGGCATGGGTGGTGGCGGTGGCCGCAGACCTTCATACGGTAACAACCGTGGTGGAAGTGGCGGAGGCCGAAGTGGTGGTAGTCGCTATTAATCGACTCACTTAACACTTTTCTTTCATTAGAAATCATAAGCGCGTACTTCGGTACGCGCTTTTTGGTGGTCAAACTTTTAAGGAAATAGATAAGCCCTCTTGCGAGGGCTTAAAGTAAAACAATGGAACATGGCCTAGATAATCATGAATGAGCGAATCTCATCGTCAACTTGCTCAACAATGGTGAGCAGTTCATCATTTCGGCGCTGTACCCAGTCGCCTGACACAAGACTGGCATACATGAACTCACCTGTAAAACACCGGCGAAGTGCCCGCCAGCTTTTGAACGAGTTTCTTCTGTCACCAGTGATGACCGCTTTGTAGAATCTTTCGAAGTTCGCCACATCATAACGAAGCTCGAAAAGATCATTCAGCAAGTAACTACCATAGAACTCCCTCACAACCCAGCAGTCACTTTCTTCAAAATCCTGACCTGACAGCCGCAGCGCCTCCTGAAGAGTTCGAGCAATCCCCTTCTGTGAGGAATGTAAGACAGTCTCCGCAGAGTCGTAAGTGAGCATAGGCCAGAGTGCGCGGATGATATCGCCGGAAAATATTGCTGCTCGCTCACGCCGAGTCTCAGGATAGAACTGTGATCGCAGGCCATCACAGAGGTAGATCATCAGCGCCAAGTCGTCTTCGTTCCTCCAGTTAGTTTGGTGCCCGTTTACTCTGACTTCACACGTGCCGAGTGCCGTAATGAGTATCTCAGGTTTCATGATATTCTCCATCATTTTAAGGATCGTGCTATCGAGTACCAGCGCAATGCTGGCAAGTAGATATCAACACTGTATTTTATCATGGGATGTTAATATATTATCCTAATAGCACTTCCATGGTGATACAATTACCTGGCTTATATTACTTTCACAGCAATGACTAAATACACAACCTTAGAAGCCGTTTTAGAAAATCAAGTAAAAGTGTTGGACATGATCACTCAACAAAAGCCGTTGAAGAGTATCGTACAAACGCTGACAGAGTGGATCGAGAAGCAATCGAGAGATAGTCTAATGGCTACGGTTACACTTATAGATCCACGTTCGCAGCTTCTCAAACCAATAGCGACATCCTCATTTGCAGCGGATTTTTTTCAGCTACTGTACTCTAAGCCTATCGCTGACCAGGTTACGCCTTGTGCCACTGCAGTCATCACTCAAAAAGAACAGTCAGTAGATTGTATCCAAGATGACCAAAGATGGCCGATATTTAAAAAAATTACTCGAAAATATGATATTGCCTCAAGTTGGAGTACTCCACTTGTGGCTCGAAATGGCACAGCTTTGGGCACACTCGCCCTGTACTACCCTCAACAGAAGACACCAACGGTGGGTGATATGCATATAATTAACCTAATTTGTCAAACAGCAGTCATCGCAATCGAACAAGAAAGAGTAAACGCTGAAAAAAATGACTTAATCCTCCAACTGCAAAAAGATAAAACGGTAATCCAGTTTGGTCAAAGAGCTGGTAAGATTGGTACCTTTATCTGGAACACAGTAACTGGTGAAACTGAATGGACCAAAGAATTTGAAGCCCTCTATGGTTATTTTGATGGAGGATTTATCGGTGGCTCAACTAATGAATGGCTGCGATATGTACATCCGGCTGACCGAGCTGACGTTAAATCAAGTATATCCGAACATTTAAACAACAAACGTAAAATGGATTTTTTCATTGAATTTAGGGTTGTCTGGCCGGATAATTCATTACACTACTTGAATACAAGAGCCGAGATCATCCGTGATGCACAAGGAAAAGTACTTCAGGTTGTAGGAGTAAATATTGACATTACAGATCGCAAGCAGGTAGAGAACAACCTACATTTTCTCTCCAAGGTTAGTACTGCACTTTCATCGTCACTCGATTATAAAACGACGCTAACCAATGTCGCTAAGTTAGCTATCCCTGAGATCGCTGACTGGTGTACTGTTCACATTAAAAATGGCGACCAAATTGAGCAGCTAGCAATCACTCATATTGACCCAAAAAAAGTGAAGTGGGCAAAGGAGCTGAATGCCAAGAGTCCAGTCAAGGTGGATGATCCTAATGGCGTGGCAGAAGTGTTGAGGACAGGCGAATCTCAGTACGTGAAGTTTATCAGTGAAGAACTGATCGATGCATCAGCCAAGAACAAAAAAGAAGCTGCATTATTAAAAAAACTTCAACTAACTTCGATTATGATAGTCCCCCTCATGTCAGATACCAAGCCGGTGGGTGTGCTGACCTTTGTTTCGGCTGAGTCCAAAAGACAGTACACTCAATCTGACCTAATGATGGCTGAACAAATTGCTGTTAGAGCGTCACTAGCCATTCAAAATGCACAACTATATAAATCAGTTCAGGATAACGAGCGAAAATTCAAAGCATTCATTGATTCAAATATCGTAGGCGTATTTACCGCCGATAGTGAAGGCACTATCACTGAGTGTAATGACGGCTTTCTAAAAATTACTGGATACTCAAGAGAAGAACTCGAAACAACTAAACTCAATCGTGAGCAATTGAGCCCACCCGAGTACAAAGTTGCCGACAAAAAAGCGGCTAAAGAGCTGCGAAAAAAAGGCAGTAGTACGCCTAGGGAAAAGGAGTACCTTAAACGTGATGGTAGTCAGGTGCCAGTCATCGTTGGCTCTATCATGGTTGATAGAAGTACCAATGAAAATATCTCAATTGTGCTTGACATTACAGAACGCAAACGCTTAGAGCAGAGAAAAGATGAATTTATAGGAATTGCGTCTCATGAGCTTAAAACCCCGCTGACAAGTATTAAGGGCTATGTACAGATTTTAGAGAGAATTATTGAGGAAATGGGCAACGATAAGGCTATTAAGATTGTCTCCAAAACCAATGTCTATATTGATCGTCTGAACAGCTTAATCACCGATCTGTTAGATGTCTCGAAGATTCAAGCAGGTAAATTACAATTTACGATGCGGGAGTTTGACGTCTATGATCTAATAGTTGAAGGAATAGATGGGATTCAACCTACCACTAACAAGCACATCATTACCTGTGATGAGTGCCTTCATGTAAGTATCAAGGGAGACAAGAACAGATTAGAACAGGTTTTTATGAACCTAATTTCAAATGCCATAAAGTACTCCCCTAACGCAGATAAAATTATTGTGACTGTTAACAGAAAGGGCGGTTCTGTTATAGTTTCTATTACTGATTTTGGGGTTGGCATATCCAAAAGAAGTCAACATAAATTATTCCAACGCTTTTATCGGGTAGAAAAAACTGCCTCCAAGTTCTCTGGCTTGGGCATCGGTTTATACATATCGTCTGAGATTATTCAGCGTCATGGAGGAAAGATTTGGTTAGAAAGCGAGGAGGGCAAAGGCTCAACGTTCTACTTCTCATTGCCGATAAGTAGCTCAAATTAAATCTATGAATAATCATGTTCTTATTTGTGATGATGATCCCGGAATTGTTGATATCCTGTCAATGATTTTACTGGAAAAAGGCTATGAAGTTACTGTCTGTAAGAATAGCGAGGAAGTTCATGATAACGTTGCTCGAAAGAGACCCTTCGTCATCCTTCTTGATTTATGGATGCCTGGCTTGAGTGGTGAAGAAATTACCACATCACTAAAAGCTGATCCTACTACCAGTACTATACCAGTCATTATTCTCTCAGCAAGTAAAGATACTGAAGTCACAGCTAAACAAATTGGGGCTGATGATTTTCTTTGCAAACCATTTAATATTACTGATATAGAAAATATTGTTGAGAAGTACCATGCTTTATCATGAAGTATCTAAAAATTAGTGTTATTTGCGAAAAACAATGCAACAATAATTATGAAATTGAGTTTCTGAGAACTTGGCCGGTGAAAACTTGATTAATAATTGTTGTCGTAAGTAAGGGGCTTGGAGTGAGTACTGGTTGCTGAAGTACTCTTTTAGCCATCTCGGCAACTATCCCTTTAATCAATTTTTTACACATTATTTCGTCTTGGTCAGAGGTAACATCCCAGGTTATCCCAGGGCTGATATTTCCTTCAAGTAAATAAATGTGTCCAGTATTACTAATAATGAAATCTAGGGCGAAGAGGGAATTTTTTTGATCCAACTCATCACAAATTTCTTGTGATAGTTGTAGTACGGCAGTGGGGATATCACTTGTTTTGACGTACTTTAAAGTACCTCCTTGATGCTGATTACATCTAAAATCATCACTTTTAGCCATCCGGATGTACTTCTGAAGTAATTTGCCATTTTGATAGATTAACCTGATGTCAGTGGCTGTTGTATGATTATTGTACGTAAATCCATGCTCAAACATCACTAGTGGTTGAAGTACAAAATTGACTGTTGGATGGGCCCTTGTTAACAAAGTAATTTCCTTACTCCAGTTAGAAGTAATCTTGTAAATATGATTGCCGCCCGCTCCATACCGATCCTTTAGGATGATGGCTGATGAAAAGTCCTCAGACGATGGATGTTTGAGAACCAATTCATTGAGATCTTTAAGTGCTAAAGAAATATCTACTCGAGAAGTATCTGATAACTCGACCGTGGGAATACTGTACGCAGAAAGTTGATTGTAGGTCTCTAACTTATCAAAAAAGAGTTTGAAGAGAAATGCATTATTAAATGAACGTATAGTTTTCGCTGAAAATAATAAGTGCCACGACTCAGCCATTGTAGGATTTGTAGGTGAAAACTTATCAAAAATTTCTCGAGAATAACATTCTTGTTTCACTTTATGCCATTTTTCGTTGCTATACAGCCAATAACTTTTGCAAGCACCTGCTCCGATTACATCAGCTGATGTAGTAAAGGCGCAGGTAAGTCCAACTTCATGACAGCTTTCGATAAAATAAGCATATGACTTACTGTAAAGTGCGCAATCAGCATCGGCGGGAAACGGAGAGGATTCAGTATAACTAAGATCACTGGCACTTTTGGCTGTATCTTCAGTATATACGACTAGTACATCAAAATTTCGAATCTTCATAAAGGTAAGTATCTACAGAAAGGGTTTGGAAACTTGACTGTAAGCTCGATTATACTGTAAATCTAGCCTGATTACATCCTGTAATAATTGAGCATGGATTTTGAGTAAAAAAAACCGTAGGGGTTGCTCAGTTGAGCCGTAGATTGAGCTCGAAGTTCAACTGCAGTAAACCAAGTACAGCTACTCCACCCCCGATTATGCCGAAGACTACCACTTTCCTTAGCGTACGACGAGACATAGCTATGCTCCAATCTAGCCATCAACGAACACTGTTACGTCGGAAAGCATTGTACCAGTAGTTTTACCAGCTCACTCGCACTGGCTTATTTTTATCGTGATTGCTCATGTTTTTGCTATATTTCATTTTGTTTTTTGCTTGTGGTACTTGAAGCTCAGTAAATAAAATATTGGCCAGTGTTTCTTGCCAAGCTGCATCTACTAAGATATTTGATGATATATCAATACTTATTAAACCCCCACTGGCTTCGATATCTCCAAATTCAAGCGTTAACCTGCCAGTAGCAAGCTGCATAAGCACCTTCATTTTGTTGCCAGCTTCATGTTCTTCAGTCTCTCGCTCTGACGAAGCATGAGACACATCCCACGACATCTCCATCGTAATGAAGTAGGGCATTTCAGCCAAGGAAATATCAGCTCGAGAGTCAAGTAATGCTTCATTTAGGCTGTGTAGACCCACCATCACATCATCGCTCGCCAATCTCCGAAGCCGTGGTAGGTTTTCTTGTATTGCTTGAACTTCACGCTCAGACTGCAAGCGATGCAGGGAGTCTTTCAGTGGCATATCTAGCTTTCATTATAAAAATTCGATCGTAATTTCCAACGCATCGTCATTCTCGGGAAGCCCCGACGGATTGGCCTTTTGTAAAATGAGTGAGCCTCGTTCACCATAGTCAGGGGTCACAAACTCCAAGGTTGCCACAAATGGCACTAGCTCTTCTGTCATCCACTCCCCTTGAGCCTCAGCATAGCCTTCAGCTATTATTAAACCATTCCAGTTGGTAAGCACGACCGGAAAAGTTGCCTCAAAAAACCAGTTTCCTCTGGCCTGACCCGTAATACGAAGTGGCGATGATATAGTTTCACCATTTAGAGGCGAGGTAAGAAATATTGATACTGCTGATGGTGAAGGCGTTACTGAAGACATGGGTGCTTCAGGGGTAGGTTGTGGAGATGTCACTCGATTAACCCAATTCCAGTAGAAAGCGACCAATAGGCTTAGGGCAGCAATTAGGATGAAGGCGGAAACTGCAACTTTCATAAAGTAGTGACAGTATACCTCGATTACAATTATAATGTCAGCATTGTTGAGAAATCTGCTTTAGTGAACCAAAGTCCGGCGTTCACCTGATGACTCCTTTAATGATCAGTTTGCCAAAGATAATGTACTAATGATATAAATTGATGTCATTTGATTTATATTGATATAATAAAGATTGATACATCAGTATTTACTTATTGAGTGATGTGCTAGCAGTCTTTTTAATTGACTGCTAGTCTTAAATTCACCATATAAAATCGCTCTTTTCAACCAAAATCTCATAGTTCAGATCTAGGGAGATCATATCATGGTGAAACAGGCAAAAAAAAGCACTTCATTGAGGAAGTGCTTTCCAAATATGGTGTGATAACTCGCCGCAGCGAGTTACTACTTAGTCAGCTGATGATACCGATTCTTGACGACGTTGAGCGTCTGTGCCAACAACTCTAGCATGACGAACCTCCTTATTTGGATTGAATTAGCTTGTCAGCCTATTCTAGAAATGTAGAGGGCTAACATACCGCGGAGGCAGTATTTCAGAGTCATTAACGAGTGGTATTCATAGTTGATAATTAGATTTGCCACAAAAAACCGTGGCTGGTGGCCACGGTTGATATGATTCGAAGCTTTGACTGTCGGTAGCCCTTGAGGGCCACCGACAATTTGATAGATTCGAATGGTCTCTTTGAAACCCTCGAACTGGCGAATGAGTACTGCGTGTTGCAGTAACTCTTCGATCAGTGGGGAATCTGGAGGATCTTGAGTCAGAGTGTTATAGAGCACGACATAGTCGGCTGTGGAGATAATCCACGCATCGGCTCGGCGGTAATGAAGATTCCAGTAGATTGCATTCTCTGGAAGCATCACCCCTAACGTTTCCTCCGTCAGTACGACAGGTTGTACTTGTCCCTTCAGTTCACTGGCGAAGAACTTGATGGTCTCCAGCATTGCATCGTCTGGCTCGTGTTGTATGAATCGATAGTTCCAAGTACCGATATTTGCCATCACTAACACGGTCAAAACAATTGGTACTAGAGCTCTAACTTCCTCGATATCAGGTAACCTGATAACTACACTATAGATATAGCTTCCTATCATCAGGTATGACGGTATCAGCAAGATTATCAAGTAGTGGGGCGCTTTGAGCGCTACTACAGCCAGAAATGCGGCTGCTGAGAGATACCAAGCGAGGAATATTCG
>JALYRS010000070.1 GCA_030855135.1 bacterium
GTTATTGGGTGGTTAGCCGCTCCCTTGCCGCTAGCATATGCCCAGGAGGCTCCTAGTACTGAGATTTGGCCTATTAGGTCCGTGGATAACATGAAGACCTCTCGGGACTTAGCCCGGGCTAAAAATTATGACTCTAGTTTTGATACACAGATTGAGGCGGAAGTCAGTAGTATTAAAGCACTGGGCGCAAACTATATTGCCCTTGGTACACCGTATGATGATGAATTCTTGCCTTTTCTTCAGCGGTGGGTAGCAGCTGCCCGCCGTCATGGTTTGAAAGTTTGGTTTAGAGGCACTTTTTCTGGCTATGAAGGCTGGTTTGAGTACCCTAAAGATATTTCTCCAGATCAATTAATCGAACTATCAACTACCTTTATACTGCAAAATCCTGATCTCTTCGAAGATGGAGATATTTTTGATGCTTGCCCTGAGTGTGAAAACGCTGGTCACTGGCCACAGCCACAGAGTGATGCTGCGTATAACGCTTTTATCTTCAAGAAGAATAAAGATCTTCAAGTAGCTGCAGATAAAAGTGGTAAGAAGATAATTGTTAATTATCCATCAATTATTGGCGGCCGAGTCAAAGATGTAGTGACTCCCAGCACGCTGCAAGCCTTGGGTGGTGTCGCCACTATTGATCACTATGCCAAATATCCTGCTAATTACGAAGCCTATATCACTTTATTCCGAGACCAGTACCAAAGCAAAACTTTATTCGGTGAAGTTGGTGCACCTATTCCTGATCTTCATGGCCAGATGAGTGAGCAACAGCAAGCTGATTTTATGGATGAAGTGCTACAGATTTTATATCAAAATAGGGCTGATGTGGTGGGCATGAACTACTGGGTCTATAACGTCGGTACCACTTCCCTTTATAACAAGGGTAATCAACCGAGAAGGGTTGCTGAAGTACTTAAAAATTACTTTATTCCCGGTGTTATTTCCGGAACTCTAACAAATGACCTCGGAGAGCCTATCGCCAATGTGCCAGTTGTGATAAAAGGGGTAGCAGAAACGGTTACCTCAGAATCGGGCTACTATAGTTTCGTACTGCCCGCTGGTGATGTTTATGCCTTTGAGTTTGGTGGCACTGAGTATATCAACCAAAATCATACCTATGCCTTTGCACAAGGCGAGCAGAAACAAGTATCGTTACAGTTATCAGCCATCTCTCAGACCTTTATGTATAAATTGAAGCTACAATGGCAATCGCTTTGGAAGGGTATAGTACTTAAAGTTAATCATGGTGGCCGCTAAGGGACTCGAACCCCTGACCTCTCGAATGTGAATCGAGCGCTCTAACCAGCTGAGACTAAGCGGCCAAAACAGAATTATATCACCCAATCAATGAGTGTGCCTGTAAAATTATCTTCACTTCTTGACTAGTCGAGGCTTTAAAAAGCTCAATCCTAATCTGTGAAGCATCCGGAATATTTTTGACGTACCAGCCGAGGTGTTTTCTCATAGGAAGGAATGAGTACTTTTCTTCATCGGCATAAATCTTTTCAAATAGCTCCGAGTGCTCTAAGGCAATCTCAAAAATGCTTGGTGCAGTAGGCAGCTCCGATTCGGAGTAATACAGATATGGATTGCCCATAGTAGCTCTGCCGATCAATACGCCGTCTAAGCCATAGGTAGAAATTTTTTCTTGGGCTTCCGTAATTGAGTGGATATCGCCGTTGCCTAACAGTTTGGTGTTGGTAGATCGTGCCAGTTCTTTGGCTTGGCCGATCAACTCCCAGTTGGCTAGGCCACCATACTGTTGCTTTAATGTACGGCCGTGAAGAGCAATGGCTGCTGGCTCCATTTCCAGTAAGGTGGGAATCCACTCGGCGATGACTGGCTGGTCAAAGCCTACTCTCGTTTTGACACTGACGGGTATCTGCCTGACTTGTTGATAAATTTCAGGTAGCTGAGATTGGCGAGTTTCGACTTCTGTCACAATACTGGCCACAATGTCAGGGCAATCGGCGGCAGTGGCACCATTCTGCCATTGCTCAACGCCGTGCTTAGTTGCTTTAATAATTTCTTGGGCTAAGGCCGGTGTTTTGATTAGTGCCGCCCCCGCGCCGCTATGTGCCACATTTTTAGCGGGACAACCCATATTGATATCAATCCCATCAAAACCTAGTTGGCAGAGCACGATGGCTGTCTGGCGGAAGTACTCTGGGGTTGTGCCATAAATTTGACCGATAATTGGTCGCTGAGTTTCATCATATGAAAAATCTTTGAGTAACTGCTTGGCTCCGTGACAGACGCCTTCAACACTAGTGAACTCTGTGTAAAGCACAGCAGGTCGGCCGTACTTTTTTTGAATATAGCGAAAGGGATGATCTGAGACGCCATCCATTGGTGAAAGGCCAATAATCGGAGTGGCTAGAGTAGTCCAGAAAGATGGGGCAGTGGGCATAGCCTGGAATTATACCAAGAAATTCCCTTTTGACCTACTTGGTGCTAATTGTAATGACTGCGGCCTGTTGGGTCAGATACTCATAAGCCTCCTTGCTTAAGTGATGACGATGAGCTCTGAGGGTGATTCGTAGTATCTTAACTGCAAAGTGTTGAGTAGCTCTCGATTTTTTTCGTGCGGAAGCGATGATGTGTTTTAATACATAATAGGTAGCGTCTTTTTTAAAACCTTGCTGTTTTCGGACCAGCTCAACATCCTCCATAAAATGTTCGAGAGTGATGTTTTTTTGTAGTACTGTAACTTTTTCCCCTGGCTGATACCGAAAAGTATATGTAAGGGGAGAAGCACCCACAGTTCCCTTAATCCGTTGCGTGGTCACGGTACCTTTTTCATCATATGAGTAGATGCTGCTCTCAAAGGTTGATAACTGAGGTTGGCTAATTGAAATATCGTACTTGCCGGCTGTTGGTTTTGCCAGCAACTTTTGGCTGATTGTCTGTGTAGTGGCGGCTGAGTGTTCGCCAAGTGCTGGCGTAGCCAAGTAATCATCAAATTGTTGCCAGCGTGTATCTACTTCCTGAGCTTCATTGAGTAGTTGCAGACTCACGCTTGGTGAGTGGGTAATCAGCAAGTAACTTAAGTCTGTTTGTGATGGCTGAAAAGTACTGGTGCTCAATAGTGGTTTGTTATGTTGCTCAAGCTTAGTGAAGCTGAAGAGTGGATCTGCAATCAACAGTTGTTTACTCTCTGTATATCCATGTCCGACGATGAAGTGACCAGGGATTTGCAGAATGACTGGTTTTGAGTCATCAATTTCTTCAATTGCCTTATCTGGTGAACTGCCCTGAAAGCGACGAAACTCTAGTTTAGGTGTTGAGCGTTGCTGACTGACTTTCTGGGTAAGCCGAGTAATAGCAAGCCAATTGACCAAACCCTCACCAATGTAGCCATCAGGTTGCTGAGTTAACCAAGTGTTAAGTGACTCTGGGGTCAGAGGGTAGCCATTGGGCAGTACGTCGATTTTATGATACTGCAAGATCATTACCGCCGCGGTCAAAGCGCAACCCCATCTCCCAATCGTAGGTGTAGTACTCCATGTTGTTGCATGATCATAGATAGCATCACGCCAGAGAGTATCATCTTGTTTTACTAGTGAAACTGGTAAAAGAATATCCTGGTTGAGCAGGGTAACCTTGACATTATCAAAAGCGATTTTACCAGGGAAAACACTGCCAGTACCTAGCTTGATCCCGATTTTACCTGCTCCATCTTGATAACTCCAGTCAGCTTTGGTGGTAATCAATGCATTGTTTACATAAATGCTAATATTGCCCTGATAGATTTTAATGGCTATTTTGTAGGTGAGACCATTCTGCATCGCAAAGGGTGTAAATGTATTGAGCGGGACTGTGCCATCTTTGACTCTAACTAAGTTAAAAAACTCATCTAAAAAATGTGCTTCATACCAGTTGGTTAAGGTCCGGAAGCCAAAAGAAATATTCCGGTCTACCCCCTGCAGCGGTGTCATCTCTACTTCATATAGAAGATCATGCCACAAGGAGTTCCAGTAC
>JALYRS010000071.1 GCA_030855135.1 bacterium
ACATAACCTACGGTAATGGCCTATTTGTGGCAGTGGCAGACTCAGGCACCGGTAACCGAGTGATGACCTCCCCCGACGGCATCACTTGGACTTCAAGAACTAGTGCTGCCGATAATTTGTGGTATGGCGTTACCTACGGCAACGGCCTCTTTGTGGCAGTGGCATCCTCAGGCACAGGCAACCGTGTAATGACATCTCCCGATGGTATTACTTGGACATCAAGAACCAGTGCTGCCGATAATAATTGGTGGGACGTAACCTACGGCAACGGCCTCTTTGTGGCAGTGGCATACTCAGGCACCGGTAACCGAGTGATGACCTCCCCCGACGGCATCACTTGGACCATTAGAACAAGCGCTGCCGATAATTTTTGGAGAGCTGTAACCTACGGCAACGGCCTCTTTGTGGCAGTCTCAAGCGATGGCACAGGCAACCGAGTAATGACTTCACCAAACGGCATCACCTGGACCTCTCGAAATACCACGGGAAATGATGGTGGTTGGCTTGGCGTAACCTACGGCAACGGCCTCTTTGTGGCGGTGGGAATCTCAGCGGTAATGACTTCACCAGACGGCATCACTTGGACCTCAAGAACCAGCGCGGCTAATAATGAGTGGCGTAGCGTAACCTACGGCAATGGCCTGTTTGTGGCTGTTTCTTATACAGGCACAGGCAACCGTGTGATGACTTCATCAGACGGCATCACTTGGACCTCAAGAACCAGCGCAACGGATAATTTTTGGTATGCCGTCACTTACGGCAATGGCCTTTTTGCGGCAGTGGCAGGCACTGGCACCGGCAACCGAGTGATGACCGCTTCCACTACAGACACTTTTCTCGATACCTACACCCAAATCCCAGAAATCACCACTTTCACTACACCAACTCCAACATTTAACCAAGCTGATTTTAGAATTTTTGCATCTTCAACTCCTGGAAATGCATCAACTTGGACCTCAAGAACCAGCGCTGCTGATAATGCTTGGTATGCCGTCACTTACGGCAACGGTCTCTTTGTGGCAATCTCATATGATGGTACAGGCAACCGAGTGATGACCTCACCCGACGGCATCACCTGGACCTCAAGAACCAGTGCTACGGATAATCAATGGTTTAGCATTACATATGGCAACGGCCTATTTGTGGCCGTCTCAGCTGACGGCACCGGCAACCGAGTGATGACTTCACCCGACGGCATCACCTGGACCTCTAGAACTAGTGCGGCAAATAATAGTTGGAATAGCGTAACCTACGGCAACGGCCTGTTTGTTGCGGTTGCAGGTTCCGGCACCGGCAACCGAGTGATGACCTCACCCGACGGCATCACCTGGACCTCAAGAACAAGCGCCGCCGATAATAATTGGTATGCAGTCACTTACGGCAGTGGTCTCTTTGTGGCAGTTTCTGATACAGGCACCGGCAACCGAGTGATGACCTCCCCAGACGGCATCACTTGGACAATAAGAACAAGTGCGGCTGATAATTTTTGGTATGGCATAACCTACGGCAACGGTCTCTTTGTGGCGGTTGCCGCTTCAGGCACCGGTAACCGAGTGATGACCTCCCCCGACGGCATCACTTGGACAATAAGAACAAGTGCGGCTGATAATTTTTGGTATGGCATAACCTACGGCAACGGTCTCTTTGTGGCGGTTGCGTATACTGGAACAAATCCCGTCATGACTTCCCCAGACGGCATCACTTGGACCTCGAGAACAGCCGCTACAGAGGATTCTTGGCGCTCCGTAACCTACGGCAACGGCCTCTTTGTGGCAGTGGCAGATGCGGGTATCGTTAAAGTAATGACCTCCGGTAGTTATATTGGAATGCCTTTAGCAGCTCAAAATACTGCCGCCACTCTTACCGCAACAAATGAGACTTTCAGATTAAGACAGCTGCTTGCGGTTACTACCACGACAACAAATGTCAGTCAAAAATCCTTCAAACTTCAATACGCCCTGAAATCAGGAACATGCGACGCATCATTTACCGGAGAAACATATCGAGATGTTGCTTACGACACTCCAATAAGTTTCGCCAGTGAGTTTGAAAAAGCTGACGGAGGATTCCTTTCTGCCACTTCTACCGACCCAACAGGAGGAAGAACTATTTACCCTCAAACTTATGACACCAAAGAGTTGTTCACAAACTCATCCACAAGTATTCCATCTGGTGCAGATGGTCTTTGGGACTTAACTCTTAAAGATAATGGAGGAACTGCCGGAACTTCTTATTGTATTCGTTCAGTTAAAACCGATCCTGGAACAAGTGCTTCAACTTGGACAACAAGAACAAGTGCGACAGATAATTTTTGGTTTGGTGCCACTTACGGCAACGGCTTGTTTGTGACAGTGGCAGGTTCAGGAACCGGCAACCGAGTGATGACTTCACCCGACGGCATCACTTGGACTTCAAGAACCAGCGCCGCGGATAATGGTTGGAATAGCGTAACCTACGGCAACGGCCTCTTTGTGGCAGTTGCAGATTCAGGCACAGGCAACCGAGTAATGACTTCCCCAGACGGCATCACCTGGACCTCAAGAACAAGCGCAGCCGATAATAGTTGGAATAGCGTAACCTACGGCAACGGCCTCTTTGTGGCTGTTGCTTATTCCGGCACAGGCAACCGAGTGATGACCGCCTCCACCACGGATACTCTTCTAGATACCTACACCCAAATCCCAGAAATCATCACTTTCTCTGCTGGAGCAGCCCTCTCCCAGCTCCACTACAGATGGCGCTATGATAATAATAACGAAGTAAGTGCCAATTATTTTCAGGCAGAAGATACATTGATCAGTGGTTCCGAAGAACTTGAAGTAGGAGACAGAATCAGACTCCGTTTCCTTGTTAGTGGTACTTCAGGAACAGCAACAGGTTACACTTACCGTCTAGAAGTTTCCTCCACAACTTGTTCTGCATGGATGGCAATGCCAACCTCTACAACAAATTCTCCACACTGGATAATGGACACAACTTCTCGTGTTGCAGATGGGTCAGCAACTACAGATTCTTCAGGACTATCTAATCCTGCAGGAACGTTTGTACCAGGGTACTTTGTATCTCAAAGCAATCAAACTCCAGCCCTCACGTTATCGAGCGGCCAGTTCAGCGAAATAGAATATTCCTTTAAATCTACAAGCGCAGTCAGCGTGGGTACAGAATATTGTTTTAGATTAACCAATGCTGGAGTAACAACTGGATTTACATTCACACAGCAACCTCGCGCAACGGTTCTGACCCTAGCTTTTATTAGGCGACAGGGTGGAGGTGGAAGTAATGCCGGTGGAGAAACAAACGGAAGCGGACCACTTGTTCCTGGTGGAGGTTCTGGCGGAGGTTCTGGAACAGAAGGTGGAGGGGGAGGACAGCCAACTGGCGGCGGTGGCGGCGGCGGTGGCGGAGATACCGGCATGCATTTTCCACCAAGATTTTTTGCAATCTCACCTAATCTATTCTTGATAACAAACGATAGACTTTCGTTTGGGTATCTTTTGAGAATTAAATAAATTATTTTCAGAGTCCTTTTTATAAGAAACTCTCCCCTGAGACCTTGCCTCAGGGGAGAGTTTCTTCCCTTTTTCTCCTATTCCTGAGACCTTATACCACGAGGTCTTTCCTCGTGAATACTTTCCTCGTGAATATCAAGGTTTCACCTTGATATCTTCCCTGAGATCTTGTCTAGGAATAGTGATATCTAGTGGATATTTGGCTTTATTATTTAACTACACGTCTATTTAGATTTGAATTTAATTCGAATTAATTTTGAATTTAAGATAAAATATAGAAATGGATAATCTAAATAGGCCAAGTGAGCCCGATGCTCACCGCGTAAATTTAAACCGCGGAAGAAATTTAATGCATGACATTAAAGCCCCTATTGCTAAACCTCCCGTCTTGCAGCAAAGTCAAATTCAGCCAAGTGTACAAT
>JALYRS010000072.1 GCA_030855135.1 bacterium
CCAGCGACAATCACTCTATACAGCCTACGAAGTACTTCAAGCTAAACCGGTCTTTGACCGCTGTTCCATTAGCGCACAACTCACCGCACAAAACCACTGGATTACTAAGTATCTTCCTCATCAGCGTCTTCCAAAGGCTAAGCATAAATTCACCCCACCAAGTACTTCTGCAGTCTTTGATTTTTTGGATAGAGTTGCGTACCAGCTGCAGTATCGCTATATGAAGCCCCACATTACTCGAGAACACGTGACTCGGGAAATGGCGTTTTTTCATCCCCGAAATACTCAAGCTGAGGTAGATACGTCATTGCAGCAGATTATGAAGAAAGTGTTATAACTGCGGCTATGAAAATGTCTGATTCGGGAAAGTTACCACCAGCACTGGCCGAGCAAGTTACTCAAGCACTGGCGAGTAAGCAAAGAATTGTCTTAGTCACGGGTGTTTTTGATTTACTTCACGAGGAGCATCTGCTTTTTTTACAAAAAGCCAAGGAAGTGGGCGAGCTACTACTGGTGGGGATTGAGTCAGACGCTCGGGTGCGTGAGTTAAAGGGTCTCAGCCGGCCGATTCAGCCAGAAGCCACAAGACTAGCACAAGTGACAGTCAGCGAGAGCGTTGATGCCACCTTTATTTTGCCGGAAAACTTCAACTCGCAGGCTGCCTATCGCCAGCTACTGCGTCAAGTAAACCCCAGCATTTTAGCTGTCTCGTCACATTCACCCTATCTAGAAAATAAACGAGACTTGATGAAAGAAATTGGTGGGGAAGTGGTAGTGGTGCACCAGCATAACCCTGCTGTTTCGACCTCTATTAAACTACAACAACCTCATTAGCAGGAGTTACATCATTGTCATCTTGGTCAAGCGCAGTATTCTTGTTTGCCTTATGAAACTCTTTCAAGCGCTGAGTGGAACGAGTGACTTGCTGCGCCACTTCGCTGGTTCGCCAATGATATTGACCCAACTGACTAAATTGATGGAGTAGACGATCGATATTGGGTTCGCCGCCGCTTAGCTGATTTAGCTGGGTGGACTCGTTAAGGAATGCTGCTAGCTCACTCTGGAGTGCTTGCAGGTGAGCTGGTTTAAGTGGTGGTGCGAGGCGATCTAGCTCATTTTGAGCACGTCGCTGATCAGCTTGAATCAAGAAGAGTGCTCTCGAGCCTTGGTCACTGGTGTTTTTCGACCATTTTAACTCCGCGTTAAAAGAATTCAGCAACTTACTATAGGAGTCTTTAGCCGCTATGTAACCTTGAATGTTCTCTAAGTAAATCTGAAACTCAGCTAACACCAGTTCAATGTCCGGAGCTTTTACACCTTCATTGGCAACTCGGCTTTGTAGAGTATCCATAAATACTTGATACGCCTGTTCCAGCACGAGTGGAGTAGTGTCTTGCTCGGTGACTTCTTCACCGACAAATATTTGTCGAAAGCGACCTGTTGGCTTGATGCTTTCCCGTCGATACTCAACGTCATGATCTTGACGGAGTGTCAGGATGTCCACTTCCGTCAACGGTTGGTGAAAAATCTCTCGTTGGTGGTGTAGGCACTCACTCAAGCCGACTTGGGTAATTCTCTCAACCACTGTACGTGGTAACATCTGACCCAGGATAGCATTCAGTCGGAAGAAACGTTGTACAGGATCGTCACTTTCAAGTGTGATATCCCAAGTATTTTTGAGATACTCTTCTGCTTGCTCAATATAATCTGGTTGTCCAACCATGCCTTTGAGCGTTTCCTTGAGATGATCCGTGAAAGCTGGAAAGCGCTCCATCAGCCACTCAACTTTTGTGTCTAACTCCATCTGCGGCCACTCGGCAGGACGGTCACCAGCGAGTAAGTCTTCCACCTTCTCACCCAGGCGATCTTCTTCCGTAAATACGGCAGCCATTGGTCGAGTATCTGCTAGTGTTTCCTCGAGGTAGAGCAGTGGCCTAGGTTCCGGTAGGCTTTCCGGTGGCAGAGTATGTGGTTGCGTCGATTCGAGTAGAGAGTCTTGATAGCTAGTTTCGGTGGGGATCATAACTCTATTAGTATACCTACATTTAGAGCTCACTTTCTAGAGTAATGTTGGCGCTTGATAACTACATCTCCACTCTTGCAAATAGCTTTCTGGTCATTTATACTACAAGTTCTGTTCGGGAAAACAGCTCGTATTAAGCGAGTAACAAACTTTAAAACGCGACATTCTCTCAAGAGAATCCCTCCGCAAATCTTTACACAGACGAACATTAGCTTTAACAACGGACATTGTCGGGCCCTTAGCTCAGTTGGCTAGAGCGCCTCATTTGCAATGAGGAGGCCAAGGGTTCGAGTCCCTTAGGGTCCACAAGTAGTTAGTACTTAGGTACTAGAGCTCGGTTTTACCGGGAGCTAGCATCTAGCGACTAATCGCTAGAACTCTGCTCTTTAACAAGTGAAGAAATTGTCAGAAATTTAATAATGTAAGCCAAGATAATTAACGGCTTACAACCAACGTTGTCATTAATAATGTCAATGTAGGCAAAAATAAATAGCATCTACAAAGCCAATTTTAAAAAATATAAATAGTATGTGAACTAAAGCAGATAGTGGATGCCTATGGCTTGTTGAGTCGAAGAAGGACGCACAAGACCGCGAAAGTCGTCGGGGAGCTGTCTCGAAGCTGTGATCCGGCGGTGTCCGAATGGGGAAACCCACCCTGCGTAATTGCAGGGTATCCCACTTCTTTTGAAGTGAGGAAGAGAACGCGATGAAGTGAAATATCTCAGTAATCGTAGGAAAAGAAATCGTAAGAGATTCCCTAAGTAAGCGACGAGCGAACAGGGAACAGTCTAAACCGAATTTATTCGGGGTTGCAGGACCTCAATATAGGACTTCTGGAATTAGAAGAATAGCGTGGAATAGCTAACCAAAGAGAGTGAAAGTCTCGTATTTGAAAGTAACAGAAGCCTTAGAGGATTCCTAAGTAGGTTGGGAGACGGCAAACTCCCTTCTGAATCTGGGGTGACCACACTCCAAGACTAAATACTACAACAAGACCGATAGTGAACGAGTACCGTGAGGGAAAGGTGAAAAGAAGGGTTGAAGACCCCGTGAAATAGCACCTGAAACTATCTGCTAACAATCAGAGAGAGCTGCCGCAAGGTGGTGATCTCGTGCCTATTGAAGAATGAGCCGGCGAGTTTCTGCAAGCTGCAAGGTTAATCCACTTCCGTGGAGAAGCCGTAGTGAAAGCGAGCCTGAATAGGGCGTTGAGTAGCTTGTGGAAGACCCGAAACCGGGTGAGCTTACCATGGTCAGGATGAAGCTACAGTAACATGTAGTGAAGGTCCGAACCGGTGACTGCTGCAAGAGTCTCGGATGAACTGTGGTAAGGGGTAATATGCCAATCGAACTCGGTGATAGCTGGTTCTCCCTGAAATATATTTTGGTATAGGGTCATAACAATGCATGAGGGGGTAGAGCACTGATCGGGTGTCTGAGCCGCAAGGTCCAGCATCTAGTCAAACTCCGAATACCTCATGACTCTTTATGGCACTCAGCACCTGGGGGCTAAGCTCCAGGAGCAAAAGGACAAAAATCCAGACTTACAGCTAAGGTCTCTAATTGATATTTAGTGGGAAAGGAAGTGTTATTCCTCAGACACCTAGGAGGTCGGCTCAGAAGCAGCCATCCTTTAAAGAAAGCGTAACAGCTCACTAGCCGAGGAATAATGCGCCGAAAACTCAACGAGGCTGAAATATCAAACCGAAGCTTAAGATTTGTATAGTAATATATAAGTGGTAAGGGAGCGTTCTGTGTACTGTGAAGGTCGCGCGTAAGCAGCGGCTGGAGTGATCAGAAGTGCGAATGCCGGCATAAGTAGCGTACTTGAGGTGAGAATCCT
>JALYRS010000034.1 GCA_030855135.1 bacterium
GCCGAGTATAGGCACTGACTCAGCCACCGCAACTGCCTCTGCTTTAGCACCAAATGATGGTAGTGATAATCCCTTACTTCGTATAACTTCGCCGACATTTCATCTAGCCAGGGTGGCACGAATTGTATCTCAGCAGGACTCAGAAATCGGCGGCTATCCAGAGGTGATGCAACAAGTGGAGGCTGAAATTACTACTGGGGAAGTGGTAATTGCAGATTACTACCTACCACTTGGTGCCTCTTCTGATCGACTGCTCAAAACCGGCCAACAGGTCGTACTTTTAGAACAAGTCCTGGGCGATGAAAGCAGCTTTATTGTCAGTGATCTGTATCGTTTGCCTTCCGTAATGATGATCGTCGCGCTCTTTACCTTTCTGTTGGTGATCTTTGCCGGTTGGCGAGGCCTAACCGCACTGCTGGGGTTAGGCGTAAGCATTGCCTTGCTGCTGTATTATGTCGTGCCACAGATTGCTGCCGGCGCCGAGCCAATGACGGTTAGCTTGATCGGCTCATTGCTAATTGCTGCTGTCTCGCTTTACTTAGCACATGGCTGGAACCGTCGGACCACTATTTCCTTACTTGGTACGCTGATTACTTTAGCGCTGTCAGTAATTGCAGCGGTTAGTTTCGTGTCGTTTGCTAAGTTGTTTGGACTCGGATCTGAAGAAAGCCTCGAACTGCAGTATGGTGCCATCAGTGGTATCAATCTCAAGGGCTTACTGCTGGCTGGTATGATCATTGGTGCGTTGGGAGTACTCGATGACATCACCACCGCTCAAGCGGCAGCTGTAGATGAAATTTATAAGGCTAATCCAAAACTAAGTATGTCAGAGTTGTATAGCCGAGGTATGTCGGTGGGTAGAGAACATATCACTTCGCTCGTTAATACCTTGGCCTTGGCGTACGCAGGTGCCTCACTACCAATGCTCTTGCTCTTTACTGTTTATAAACAACCGTTATGGGTAACGGTGAATAGTGAGTTTATAGTCGAAGAAGTAATCCGAACAATGGTGGGTAGTCTGGCGCTACTATTGGCCGTACCTATTACTACTTGGCTGGCAGCGTACTTTATACCTCGGGCAAAACAAATTGTTAAGCTCGATGATGCGGCCGATTTAACCGATCGCAAACCACATTCCCATCGACATTAATAACTTCTGCTATCACTCGTTGACAACGACTGCTAATTTGCGGTATATTTTAGCAATCAGAAGTGCAGTCTGCTAAGACGGCACTGTTGAACTTGTTTGATACATATCAAAGGTGTATCATACTTACATAAGCTCAACAGCTGGACAGAACTTTACCCCACTCTAATAGGTGGGGTTTTGTGTTTGTTATTGGGACGTTGTGATATAATTACAACCATGTTGCCGATGATCATGTATTTTCGGCAACGAACCTTATCAAGTTCATACTCTACATCTGCCCTTACACTTCAAGGAGTAGTAATCGTGAAGAAATTGTCTGGTTTCTCTCGGATAGTCATGGTGCTCGCAATCATCATTGGCGGGGTATCGATAGTTTCCCAGCTAACATCGCTAGCCATGACAGACGGTTTGAGAGAAATTACTGATGCCGAGTTCTGGATCAACATTCGTGAAGGCGAGCTACGCTACCGACTGCAGATGGCATCCATAGCCTTTGAGAAAGTAAATACTTGGCTGGTATTGCCGTCTACTGTTGACACGGCCAAACAACGGCTTATTGTGCTCAACACAGATCTTGCCAGCGCATTGGAAGAGGGGAATCTTGAACTTGCAATCCAGATCTTCCAGCAGGCTAAGAACGAAGCTGTTGATATACGAAATGCCTTGCACTCACAGCCCGAGTGGCAGTACTCGTATACAGAGCTGCAAGATATCACTATCGGCTTTATGCGGATCTATATTATCCAAAGTCAGCTGGCAGAAAGGCAGACCGAGTTCAATGAAGTGTGCAATACATATACACTCCATTGCATTTTAGTCGGTGGTCCACGATCAGTGGTCGAGGATCCATTTGCCCCAGATAGCCCGAGAACATAACGGAGTATGAAATCTAACGCGGTAGCCTACGGGCTACCGCTTTTTTTAGGCAGTAGTAGAGAGTTATTTCCGCTTTTTTGCAGGAATTTTTTTTCTGGGCAATAGCCAAGTGAGTAAACCGCATAGTACATATGTAGTTTAATCGCTATTCCAATAAGATCACTCATCACACTCTCACTTTCAGGCATTCAAGAGTTAAATAATGCAATTAAGAATAAGTTTGATTTCAGTGGGGTGAACAGCAGTAAAAATGCCACTACTGAATAGGCGATAAGTAGTCAGAAAAAGCATTTCCAGAAGAGCGGACTAAATATTTTTCGTTGATACACATTTCTATACAGGCCAACTAAACCTAGTATCGACGATAACAGAATGAGTACATCACCAAACAGTAGGCCTGACGTCTTTAATCCACCATATACGTACATGAATCCCAAGATGGTAAAAACGGTGAAAAACCAAAAATAAAGCTGCCACTTTTTACTCATATATAACAATATGTGTTATTTGAGCGAGTGAAGCACCCTCCGGGTATTAGGCACGCGCTTCGTTTATCACTCTTGCTAAATACTCCTACCTTGCTTGCCGGCAGGAATCGAAGATCATTTCTCTAACCACCACTTCACACAAAAAATCCCACTTTGGTGGGAGTTTTGTGTGAGCGGGTGAAGGGAATCGAACCCTCGTCACCAGTTTGGAAAACTGGAGCTCTAACCATTGAGCTACACCCGCGCTTTCTATAGTACCTGATGCACAGCAACTTTTCTATTGTAACTCAAGTTATGTAAATCTCAATTAATTAAAGGTCAGCTTTCTTCACCGGAGTATATAAACGTAGGGAAGCGATAGCACCAAGGGCAAATAAGGCGGCTGTCAAAAAGAAGCTAGCTGAGATAGAGATAGAAGCAGCAACTGCACCCGCAGCTAACGGAGCAAAGATCTGGCCTAAGGACATGTATGACTGGTTAATTCCCAGCATTTCACCTTGGTCTTCAGGATTAGTCCGCTCGGACAAGATGCCAGTGATAAGTGGATTTTGTGGGGCACTGAGAATACTGAAGATAAATAAAACTGCCGTAAACATAAATGGCGTACTAGTAAAACCAGCTGCAGCCATACAGATCGCAGACAACACCAGCGAGATGGTGATAATCTTCTTTTTAGAAGTGAAGTACTTGAGAATCACTCGCAAACCAAATAACTGCATTACTATGCCTACCAGTCCAAACATAGCTAACAGTAATCCCACTTCGGTCGGATTCATTAGTAATATGTCATGCGTGTAGGTCTGGAAACCAAAAATGAAGCCATTGAGGGCTAGCGCAGCGATAAAACTAATCAACAACACTAAACCACTACTCTTTGAGAGTAAGGCGTGAAAGATGCTGCTGAAGTTAAATAGTGGTTCACTCTTGGCTTCTTGTTGGTTTTTCTTGTTAAGCGTCTCAGGTAAGACTAACGCACCCACCACCGTGCCCACCAGTGCCAATCCTGCCGCAAACCAAAACGGGGCCGTGAGGCCAAAGCCACTCATCAAACCACCTAAAGCGGGGCCTATCAGGAAACCAAAACCCATCGACGCCCCCAACACTCCAAAGCCTTTGGCACGCTCAGGACCGGTAGTACTATCCGCAATCATCGCCTGGGCGACTGAGTTATTACCCCCTGTAATACCATCAGCGATTCGAGCCACAAAGAGCATCAACATGTTAGTAGCAGACGCAAACAGCGCTAACGACAAACTAGTACCAAGCAAGCAGAGTAGCAGTAACGGCTTTCGACCATACTTGTCTGACAATCTGCCAATAATGGGCGTGGCTAGAAATTGAGCGATTGAAAAAGAGGCAAAGAGTAAACTTAAACCAAATGGATCAATACCGTACTGTGATGCAAAAGGGTAGAGCAAGGGAATTATCGTAGCGTACGATAATGAATTGATAAACATGACTAAACCAAGAATGATGAGTGAAGGAGATTTGGCAGTAGTGGCAGACATAGGAGAAGAATTATATCTAATCGAGCAATAAGAGGGAAGTCTTATCTCTACTTTTGCTTAATCGCTTTCAGATGTATAATTTCCCAGTCCAGCCTCGGTGGCGGAATTGGTATACGCGTTGGACTTAAAATCCAATGCCTTCACTGGCTTGTGGGTTCGAGTCCCACCCGAGGCACAGAGTAAAAATAAGATTGTCTGCATCAACACAGCCCAATGATGCTATAAGTAAGCAATCGGGGAGTAGCTCAGATGGCTAGAGCGCGCGGTTTGGGACCGCGAGGTCGCAGGTTCGAGCCCTGTTTCCCCGACACACGAAAAGGCACCTTTAGGTGCTTTTTTTTGTGTGTATGGATGACGATGGGATGGAAAATTTGGTTCGTTCTGTGCAGTAATTCAAAACCTCCCACTATTGAGAATACCATTAACCCTGTTATATCAATTACTATTCCTTGTAGTACTTAAAAAATCCCAAAAACGTGCGTCCACTTGATCTATTGCAGATTGACCATACCCTATAAAGTCGGTATATTTTTAACGTATGCTGTTATCTGCTTTTAATGAGCTCTTACTTAAGCCTGTGACACGGAAGGAATTTTTACTTCACCTAGGTGTTTTACTGCTAATGATTACCGGAGTTTCTGGATTACTCAAAACGTTAGCAGATCCAAATGTAACTACCGTAACTTCCACAAAACATAAAAATGGTTTTGGTTCTGGCCCGTATGGCGTGTAGTTACTGTACTGTTACACCTTTGACATAGCAAAACCAGGTATATATATTTGGTTGTCACAGCCAGAAGAGAGCCTGATTCTGCAGAAAAAAACTAAAATATAATTACATCATGCCCCTACAAACACTCTTTCCCATTACATTTTTTAAATCCGTGGCCACCTCCGTCGGTGACTCGCTTATGCTGCAAGCCGCGGACAGTTTTTTAATACTGCAAAACAACGACAGGATCCTCCTCAATGGCTAACTCATTACTCCAAAACCTGACTAATGTCACAACGACCTCAGACAGTGATGTACTTTACATCGTGACTAATCCAGCCAGCACGCCAGCCGATGGCAAAATCACCGTAGGTGAACTAGCTAACTCAGTCCTCTCAAAAGTCTACTTCCGACCAGAAGATAGCCCTTTCGCAGTGGGAGGTGGAGATGACACAGCTGCCATCCAGTGGGCCATTGATCAGGCAGCAGTTGTACCCATGGCAGGCATGAAGTTCCAATCTTCCGGTGGTACATTTCAAGGGGGAGCTGATGCCCCTGGCTCTGGTGCAGTACTGCTGACTCGGCCGGTCTATGACGTCTCAACTGTGATATTAAAACATCGAGTAATGCTGGAAGGCATTGGCTGGGGTGTGCAGTTACGTCAAATAGCTAATACTAATGGACCGGTGGTGCGTAATAAGTTTGATAGTACCGCCCACGCTAAGTACAATATTATTCGGAACCTGACAGTTCGCGGTAACCGGGCCAATCAAACAACCGCTAACGTGGGCATTTTACTAGAAGGTGATGCTACTAATAACTACACTAATCCGATTGATGAAGATTATGACGCTAACTCTGTAATTGATAATGTCTATGTCTGGGATTGTAAAGGAGACGGCATTCGTTTAATTGGTGCCGGTGGAGTTTTTGTACGCGGCTGTAAAGTCCGCTCCTGTGATGGGAATGGTATTTATAGCTTTCAGGATAACAATATAGACAACTGTGATATTGGCTGGTCAGGCCTGGCCGGACTAACAGTTGTGGGTGACTCATGTCGCGTGACCAATGTTAAGTGCTGGTACAGCGGTCAAATTACTGCTTCATCCGGCCATGGATTTTATCTGACTGCCGACAGTGGTGTTATTTCTGGCTGCACAGCGCAAGATAACAAAGCTGCGGGGTTTTTATGGGATGGCGCTTTTGGTTGGGCTGGCTCAGCTCTTGAAGCCGACAACAATGATTCTGCTGGCAGCGATTACCCAGGATTTGATTTTTTTGGTAGTCAGTACTGCCAAGTTATGGGCATTGCTCGCAATCGCTACAATGCGGGAGCTACAGCAGGCACACAAAGTATTGGGTTACGACATCGAGGCAGCTCCACCTTAAATGATATCCGATTGGTCGCCGCTGCAGGAGTCTGGGGAGTTCTTACCGCCAGCTCTGGGGATACTGTCAAAAGTGGCTCAACCATCGTGATTAATGGTACTGCTTTGTAGAGTTGCCTTTCCAGACTATACTTCACTCATATGCACATTTACTTAGTCCGACATACCAAGTATCACAATCCTGAGAATATTTTCCCTTTTCATCTACCGGTGTATTTATCCACTGAGGGTAGAGGACATGCTCAGCGAATCGCCGAGTGGTTTCGTCACCAAAAGTTACTAGAGTTACCAATCTATACTAGTCCAATTCTCCGCTGTGTCCAAACTGCTGAGATTATTGCCGGTGCCACTGGTTCTTTTGTGATGTCTGACGGACGTTTAGTAGAAACGGCTAGCCCCGATTTTCAAGGAAAAGTTAAACCCGCCACTGATTCCTGGAAACACGAGCAAGAAGATCCTACTCGCGAGCCTCAAGCGTCGATTGAAGATCGAGTAGCTGACATTTTTGCCGAAAAGATGAGTATTGGCCAAGATTGTATTTTGGTTTCTCATGGTGATCCTTTAACCATTTTGTATTACCGCTTACAGCAACAACCTTTACCAGATCACCTGTGGGATCCGAAAAATGTGGATAAAGTTATCGACCGTGGCGAGATAGTGGAAATAGAGATCAAAGACGGTACAGTAACAAATCTCAAGAGACGCAAAGTCTAAAGTGCCAAAGGGATCTTTGTTCTACTCTTTTTCAACAGATGAGGGGTTTTTATTATCCTATAACTATTGATTTGCCTTGGTATTTTTGCTATAATACCTAATCGGTTGCCTAGATTACAGGAGGCCATCATGGGCCAGTTTTTGTTTCTGCTGTTGCTTTTGGGACTCTTAATTTTCTTTGGTGCGATGTTCCGTATGGTGAACATCGCAACGACATACCGTCCTCGAGAAAGCTTCGAGTACCGTATGGGCTTTGCCCACCGACAGGCAGTCATCGGCCTTGGCTTGTTTATCATTGGGCTACTGATGCTGAACATTCCTGGCACTGTCTGACTCACAGCCGTAGGCGCACACTGCGCTTACGGCTTTTTTTTACCTATATATCTGTCAAACATAGCTCAAACATTATAAGATGTTACATTTGGTATAATACACTTGGTGTAACTGCGCTATTCATTGCAAACGCATTATTCTTGCGCTTACACCGCTCTTTAACTTTGATATATCTAGTTCAAAAAGTGAGGACTAACATGACTCTACATCGCATCCAAATAGGTCATTTGGTTGCTGACATGGGTGGCTACCAGCTTTGCTTTAAGGCCCAGGCAGAAGTATTCTGTCATCACCTGTTTGACCTCAGCTCAGGGCACCCGGCCGTCTTCATGGAGCCGCATGACGCCGACCGAGGCACCTTGGTCGTTCAACTACTGAACAAGGAACTGTTGCTCAGCTTTGACTGCAACATCCGTATCGTCCGCGACCACCTGGGCTACATGCTGGTTTCGGTGGATGACAGTCCTCAGTTTCAGCTGGAAGTGGATGGTGATACTGTCCACTACGGTAACAAGTTTGAGCGTCTTGGCGCCAGGCCGTTTGTATACAAGCGGCGAAAAGGTGAGGATCCCACCTCGGTAAGGATCCCACTTAGCAGCCCGATAATCACAATCTTCTTTCATGGCACGTTGCCCGTGCAGTTTTTTCCCATTGTGGACGAAACAGCAATTGGCGGCCACCATAACAGGATACCATCGACTACGATCACCACTGACAACAGAATAAAGGCCTTCCAGGCCCAGCAGAAGGGGATCGTGCCGTTGATGCCACATGAGCTTCCCGAAAAACGTGAGCCATGGCCGCCCATCACTCTGACACCAGTGGAGAAACTCGAAATGGCAGCGCTCCCCATGAGCCAGCGCCAAGAAAAGTTTGAACGGGACTGCGGCTGCAAAAAGACGCCGATGCCGTAACACGATATATCAAAGCACCACAAGAACGCCTGGTTTTTCCAGGCGTTTTTTTTCGCTCAAAAATAATTTCAGTTAGGAAATCTGTGTTAGCTCTACTTCGTAGGGTACTTGCACAAAGACGCCGTTCTTTTGGCGGACTTCTGTCTTCAGCCGAATCTTCGTCCGCTCGGGATGGGCATTCTCACCTTCAAAGTTTTTGTAAAGCAAACTATTGTAATGACGACCTTCAGCGATTCGTGACTTAAGTAAGCGAAATACTTCCCGCAGACCTGATAAGTGATTTTGCGAATGTACCAGCTCAACTTCAGAGCCTTCCTGAACTGTGTTGCGTCTCACTGTCAAAGTACACGAGATACCGCCACCGGCGCGAATCACATAGACCGAGAACTCACGTCTGTCTGGCTTTTCATTGAAGTAACTCAGCTCATATTTATTTAAGCGATACTCACCAAATCGATTACGATACTCCACATTCACCACACAGCGATTAATTTTCAGCTGATACGAAGAGTTCCAGATGTAGTGGGCCAGTGCGACTGCGCACATGGAGTGTGGTTGCATGGCAGTATTATACAACTATAAAAAAGCCCCCGCTGTCTGTGAAGACAACGGGGGTAGTACGTTGAGAGCGCTATCGCCACTGGGCGGGCGGGGCATCGTAGTGAGCGATTGCTTGCTTCGACCGAATGGGTGAGTTATGGAAATCGAAATATGCATCAAGTTGCTGGTCTCCTATATTGAAGTAAAGTGCCACAACTTTGTTGCGGACTTCAATCAATTGTTGACCGGCGGGAGCAAGTGGATACCGGCGAGAGATATCCTCTTCCGACAGAAGTTTCCCACCGATAAAGTATGTCGGCGAAATATTGTGCTCCTCACTTTTCATGACGATACGGTCCTGATCTACTGTGAGTTCAGTACTGTAGATGTCGTAGAAGCGGAAGCACGCCGCTCCCGACAGATGACATACTTTTTCGAGAAGCCGATTACTTACCTTGAAGCGCGTGTAGTGCGAAACACACAATGCGCCATCAGGAAGGATTGTTCGGTACTCTAGGTATGTCGTCACCTGGGGAATTGCAACTATACATTTAACTAAACGTCGTAGTATGTTACCCACTTCTGTATCCTTTTTGACTTGTTAATGCGCTCAACGATAACCTAATTATATCAAGGAATAACAGAAAATTCAAGTATTATAGGACTAAATACAACCATTAAAGACATAAGAAAACCCGCTACCAAGGTGGCAACGGGTTATTTGTATTGCAGTGAGTTTTTGTGACAAAATGCGTAAAGACGAATCTGTCACTACAACTTAAAGCTATCAAAGGTACCCTGCAGAATCTGATCCTTCCCTGTGAACATCCTTGAGTAGCTGTGGCAGCGGGTATTGATGCGAATAGTGCCTTCATAGTCCGACTTGTCCTGCATTCCGTCCGGCGGCGTGAGCGTGCCACCGAAGTAGTATGTGCCAGAAATATTAGTCGGGCCGGATGACGTCCTGATGAAACTGCCATCAGGGAGCGCAGCGTCTATTGTGTAGACGTCGTAGAAGCGAAATCCCACAGCATTCCAGAGATCTTGAACATCATGTGGATTACGCTCAAGCACCGCATGGTCACGGTGTTCAATATTCAGAC
This sequence comes from bacterium, assembly GCA_030855135.1. Classification (GTDB taxonomy): domain Bacteria; phylum Patescibacteriota; class Microgenomatia; order UBA1400; family PJMF01; genus JALYRS01. The sequence goes on from JALYRS010000034.1 coordinate 9,727, forward strand.
AACCGCGTCTTCGCCAAACCGTGTCGTACTGCACGTAGTACAGCAGCGTGGCATGAGCTTTGATATCACCCAGAACGTGAATCAGACCATCGATTGTGGCCATGGTTATTTTAACCTTTGTTAGTTAATGCGCAAACGAGAGACAGATTATACCAACAAAACCTAAAAAAGTCAATAATTATAGGACTTTATTCTTCATTTCCCACCTAGCGAAAATACCAGTAGAAAGGAGTCGAATGGAAGATGTTTCAGCCAGAGCTAGCTCACCGATCGTTGTCTGACCAGCACGGCCATCCATTAGCTCAGCCATCACATTGCCTAAGGTCACCGCAGAGGTACTGACAGCATAGGCATTGATTAAGATAAAAAGGGGATCATCACTTAAGATTTGTTGGCAGAGCTGCAGCAGTTCAGGGAATGATGTTTTAAAGTCCCAGGTTTCACCAGTCGGGCCATGCCCATAGACAGGTGGATCCATGATAATAGCGTCATACTTGCTGCCCCGCCGAGCTTCGCGACTGACAAACTTCATCACATCATCTAAAATCCAGCGGATACCATCACTTGGTAAGCCCGATGCAGCTTGATTGGCCTTAGCCCAGCCGATACTAGCTCTTGAAGCATCAACATGAGTGACCTTGGCCCCAGCGCGTGAGCAGACAATACTGGCGCCACCTGTATAAGCGAATAAATTGAGTACTTTTCGTTGTTCACCAGTGGCCGTAGTGGGTGAAGCCTGCAACAACTTTCTCATCCAGTCCCAGTGGGCTGCTTGCTCAGGGAAGATGCCAGTATGTTTAAAGGGTGATAGGCGAGCCATAAAAGTCAGCTCTTGCCACTTAACCGGCCACTCACCCAACTCCTTACCTTGAGTTTTCCAGATGCCCTTATCTGCTGTGGTTCTTTGAAAAGTAGCATCAGCCGCCTTCCAAGTTGCCGCTGGCAGTTTTTTCCGCCAAATAATTTGCGGATCTGGCCGAGCAATAGTCACCTGGCCATAGCGCTCCAGCTTTTCTCCATCACCGCTATCAAGTAATTCATACTCTGTCCAAGTGGTTGGAGTAAGTAACGTTAGATTATTCATGGTCTGAGGTGGTTTCTGTACGCTGCACAGCGTCACGTTTGCGATTAATTAAAGTATTAGTGACGGCCAGTGCCAAGATTATGCTAAACGCCACTAAGCACAAAAAGGGAATAGTTATGAACCCTGCATAATCAACTTCCATGGCATTGCAAGGATTATCACTGCTGCAAGTAAAGAAGTTGGAGATTGGTAACTTTTGAATGGAGTAATGGTAGATCTCTAAGCCAACCCCCAAGATAGACATTGGCAAAATGTAGTCGGTCCACTTACGATCTTGCTTGGCTATCCCTAGATAACTAATAAAGACAATCGGATACATTAGGATGCGGGCAAACCAACACAGCTCACAAGGCGTGAAGCCTGAATCGGCTGGGAAGAGATTGCCGGCTGCCGCATTTACTACCGGATCACCGAAAGTAGAGTAATATAATGATCCCAGAGTTGCTACTAATGACTGCAGAAATATTCCTATAAATAATAGGTTTTGTGTCAAGGTGGGGCGTGTCTGTACCATGGGCATATTGTATATGAATAAAACGCAAATTGCGCAGTTTCAACATTTTATCAATTGGTTTCATGATTGCTACGGTCGTCACCACTTACCCTGGCGTCAAGATCACAACCCCTACCACATCTGGGTGTCGGAAATTATGCTCCAGCAAACTCAGGTTGACCGAGTTATTCCCAAGTACCTGGCATTTATGCAGCAGTTTCCTTCTGTAGAAAGCTTAGCCGCGGCCAGCGTGGCAGAGATCATTACTGCTTGGCAGGGGCTCGGCTATAATCGGCGAGGGCTCAATTTGCAAAAAGGAGCGGCGTATCTTCAAGCCACGGCCGCTACCAATTTTCCTCAAGAAACAACTCAGTTGCTAGCAGTGCCGGGCATCGGACCTTACACAGCTGCTGCTATCCAGGCTTTTGCCTTTAATCAACCGAGTATCATTATCGAAACTAATATTCGCACTGTCTTTATTTATCATTTCTTTCCCAAGCGAGAGAACGTGACTGATGCTGAGATCTTCGAACTGGTAAGAGCTACACTCGATGGTGAAAATCCGAGAAAATGGTACTCAGCTCTAATGGATTATGGTTCGTACGTAAAAAAAAGTATCCCCAACCCCAGCCGCCGAAGCAAGACGTATACCAAACAAAGCAGCTTTGTCGGCTCTAATAGGCAAGTCAGAGGCCAGCTACTTAAAGTGCTGGCTCCTGTCACATCACTATCATATCCAGAGCTGCTTGAGCAGGTTTCCTTCTTAGAATCGAGGGTAAAACCAGCTCTACAGCAACTTCTCAAAGAGGGATTTATCGAGTACAAAGCAGATCAGTATCAGTTATCGGGTAAAAAGGCCTTACAATAGCGCTATGCATTCAAAGATTTATCAAGTCATGGGGTTAGGTGGTACTTTTGATCATCTCCATGCTGGCCATCAAGAGTTCATCAAGTTTGCCGATAACTTAAGTTACAAGTTAGTAATAGGTGTCACTGCCGACCGAATGACCAAACGAAAACCATTCGCTTCCAATATTCAACCTTTCTATGCCCGGTGTAATGCCGTGAAACAGTTTTGTCATAACCATAAGATTAGAGCCTTTGTGGTCGAGCTAAAAGATGAGTATGGCCCTACATTGGAAAAAAGCTCCATCCAAGCCCTCTGTGTCACACCAGAAACGATCGAGGGTTCACGTAAGATAAATGATCTACGCGAGAAACTAGGCCTAAGACCGTTACCAGTGCATGTCTGTGAGTTTGTCCTAGACGACAGTGGGGAAGTCCTGCACTCGGCAAGAATCAGGGCCGGCAAAGTCAATAAAGCTGGTAATATTCTCAAGAC
>JALYRS010000002.1:0-14025 GCA_030855135.1 bacterium
GTCATGAAGATAATAATGCCATGAATGTTAGACAAAAAACAGTATGAAGGCTAGGTTAGCAGACAATACTTTTCCAGCCACTCCGAAATCTCCTTGCCCTTTAGTCCATCATTATCAACGGCAATACAAAAGCGAACAATTTCAGTTTGGGGGGCAGTGATGTTGAAGCCATTTTGATTGAGAAAACGGGTCATGATGGCGTAAGCGGTTCGTTTATTTCCATCTAAAAAGGCATGATTCATTACTAATGAGTGTAGCAGAGCAGCGGCTTTATCAAATGTAGTAGGGTAAAGATCTTCGCCTGCGTAGGTGGCTTTACAACGCTCTAAGGCTGAATGGAGAAGTGTAAAGTCACGAATGCCTTGCTTGCCGCCAGCAAATTCTATTATTCGTTCGTGAATAAAGAGTACCTGATCAATATCCAGTGAGTTAAAGTTGGCATTTTTCATAGATTTGCCAATTTTTCTAATGCCTCTTGATTCTCCTTCAAGAAATTTTCCGTCCACTTTTCTAGCTCAGGAGTTACTTTACTGGCATACACCGCCTTCTTCTCGGCCAACTGCAGCGGCTTGCCTTGGGCAGCGGCGTAGGTAGCAGGCGCAGCGAACTGCACCGAAGCAGTATCTTCATCGTACTTGGCAATCAATTGGCTGCCAGCTGCCATCTGGGTGCGATCAATGAACTCTTTATCGAGTGTGACAGCGTAACTATTACCCACTTTAATTATTTTTTGATTTTTGATTTTGATGTCTGCCATAGGTACTTTTTGATAATTATAACAATATGTTAGTGCAAATTCCTGTCGTGTCAAGAGTAGCGCTTGAACTCAACAAAAAACCCCCTCCAAAGAGGGGGCTAATACTCTATAAAAAAACTTAGACTTTTTGAACTTGTAAGAAATCGAGCTCAACTGGAGTTTCGCGGCCAAAGATGCTGACCAAGACTTCCACTTTGCCTTTTTCTTCGTTGATAGATTTGACAGTACCCAAGAAGTCGTTAAACGGACCATCCACAATTTTGACAGCTTCACCTTCAACGTACTCAGCTTTGAACTGAGGAGCTGCTTGAGTCATATACTTCTTGATAGTTTCAACTTCATGTTTTGGTAATGGAGTAGGTTTATTACCCATACCTACAAAGCCGGTCACACCTTGTGTAGTACGCACTGCCAGCCAAGCGTCATCGGTCAGCTCCATCTGGACCAACATATAGCCAGGGAAGATTTTTTCGTTGACTGTTTTACGTTGACCGCGCTTGATTTGAATTTTTTCTTGAGTGGGAATTAACATGCCTAAAATCTTAGAGGTTAAGTTAAGTGTCTCGGCGCGTTGCTTGAGTGTTTCAGCAACTTTATTCTCATGACCAGAGTAGGTGTGTACCACGTACCATTTAGCTTTTTTGTTTTCTGCGTCAGAAACGATCACCATGTTTGGTGTGTTGACTTGCACTTCCTGTACGTCAGGTGGTGTCATTTGTTCTGTTTGGTCGGTTGCGTCGGTCATAATTTGGTGTATTCCTGTTGGTTAACTGATTAAGGTGTTGATTAAGCCACTAAAGATAAAGTCGAGTGCTCCGATATAAAGGCCAACAATTATGCTAACCCCAATAACTAAAGCAGTCTTCTCCAAGGTTTGCTTCCTGGTTGGCCAACTCACCTTTTTCATTTCAGTGAGAACTTCATTGATGTAACTAAGTGGGTTAACCATAGGGGCACTATTGTAGCAAACTCCAGATAAATAAGGAACTATTTATTATACTCCATCTTTTTGCTGGGGAACTGAGACCCCTTTTTGCTTCATTCTGTCGAGCATTGAGGTAGCTGGTGGGCGTGACTGAGGGGTTGGGGTGGGTTGAGTTGCCCTGACTGGCTGAGCAGCTTGGGGAGGCATAGGTGTTGCAGGCGGTCTATTTACAGCTGTCGGTGTGTTTGGCGGAGTCTGAAAAGGTGCTCTAGGTGGTTGTGCTGGCTGGGAAGGCGGACTAACAGGTGGACGGTAGGAGTTAGACTGAGTAGCAGGTTTATTAAACTGTAAAGTGGAAGGTGGTGGAGTACTAGCTTCTTGTTTGGTCACTGATGCTGACTGTGGAGCAGGTGGTGTGCCACTAGCTGCATCTTGTCGTAGCTGGTCAATTTTCTGTTGCAGCTCACTTTGAGTTTTGCTAGCGGCTGGAGTTTGAGCTGCTGAAGGTGCCGTAGGAGGGCGACGACGGAAGAAGTTAAGGATGAACATTACAATCACAGCTAAGAGCAGTAAGACACCGATAATCAGGGCAATAATAGGCAGTGATGTGCCAAAGCGAGTCATCAAACCGCGAATACTGCCCATGATTCCATCAATGATGCCACTATTAGTTTCAACCGATGGCATAGCAGGAAGACGGTCGGAGTTAGGCTGAGGAGCAGCACTAGCGGCAGGTGTAAAGATTGGGAAAGGGGTAGTACTTGGAGAAATGGTTCCACTGGCGGTGGCGGTCCCAGAATTGGTGGCGGTTCCACCGAGATTTGCACCTTTAGGAATTGGAGTCGCTGTAGGTGAAGCGGCTGGATAGTAAGTCTCAGAAACCTTTTTATCAGTTACCGCAGAACAGGAAGTACTACTAGGGTTGCTGGCTAAACGGCAGGCGCCATCAAAACAGCGCATGTTTACGGCACACTGGCTATTGCTGGTACAGCTCTTATTACAAGTTTGAATGGTAGTCTGAGTAGTGGCCACGGTTGGGGCGGCGCAAGTAGTGCTCTCGACGTTGTCTGGTCGGCGACAGCGATTAAAGTAACAGCTAAAGCCGGTGCTACATTCTCTGGTGTCGGCACAGTACTCATTACAAGTACGCTGTAGGCCTTGATCTGGTGGGTTTACACAACTAGTACTACTAGGGTTGGTAGCCAAGCGACAGCGACCCTCGAAACAGCGATGGTTGCTGTCACAGCTAGAGTTACTGGTACAGCTTTCGTTACAGTTTTTATCACCGCTCTCACCAACAATAGAGTAGGTCTGAGTAGCAATCGTGCGCAATGTATCCTGCTTGGGCGAGGTATTAGCTTTATACGCTACTGATTTTTCCGCATCAAAAGACAACTTGAGCTCGCCGGTGGTGGTCGGTTTGAATTCTAGTGAAGCAATCTTGCGAGCTGATGAAGTAGTAAACGAAGTGCCATTGGGCGCTTTGACTTTGAATGAAACTAAAAAGCCATCACTGGTAGCTTCAATTTCTTGATTTGTTACCTGGAGGTTGCTGTCGGAGTAAGCCCGGAGTGTTAGATCATAAACTGATTCAGAGATAACATTAAACACTAACTCGACATCAGTAATATTCTGATTTTTGGTATTCAGTGAAATATCAATCTTTTGATCTTGATCGCGCTGGAATGTGCCTTGGTTGCCAGGAGAGAAGCTTAACTCGACCTCACCATTAGCGACTGAGGCATCTCCGCGAAGATCTTGAGAAGTAGAAGTAAGCGTATCTTGAAGCGCTACTATACCGAGAGCGCCAAATAAGATCAAAGAAATCGAGACAACTGCCAAGACGACGGACAACCATTGTTGAGGACTTTTTTGCTTGACGTTTTGGGTTCGATTGTCTATCACGATCTCATCATACTCATATTTAGGTTGATAGTGCAATAGAGCTATTTGCTATTCTTACCTGTTTTTTATTGACTATAAAATGATCTCATCGTATGATCTCCTTGCCGGTTATGCTTTAAAAAGGATGCTGGTAAAGGAATATTTTTATGACAGAAGCAGCCGCCCAGCAAAAAAGTGTACGCAAGGCCATCATTACTGATGCCGGTTTTGCCAGTCGCTATTTACCAATCACCAAGACCGTTCCTAAAGCTATGCTACCTCTGGGTAACCGCCCAATTATGCAGTTTATTGTCGAAGAGTGTATTGAAGCGGGAATTGAAGAGATTATCATCGTAGCCACCCCTGAAGGTAAGCCTATTTACGAAGATTACTTTAATAATAGTGTCACCCGTATTCGCAAGCAGTTAGCTGCTCAAGGCAAAGATGATCGCTACGAACCTGTCCAACACGTGCTGGATTTCCCAAAAATTGTAGTAATTGAACAAGATCCCAGCCTGCCGTACGGCAATGGATCACCGGTTGCTTCAGCTCAGAAATTTGTAGAAGGCGAAGAAGCTTTCTTGGTGCTCTATAGTGATGACGTGGTGTTTGGTCAGCCATGCGACGCTAAGATTATGATCGAAGTCTACGAGCAAAATCGTGATGTTTCAGGCATTATCATGGCGCAAGAAGTTGATGCCGGTGTCGTTGATAAGTACGGCATTATTAGTTTCCAGCCTGGTAGTGATACCTTGCTCGATAATATTGTGGAGAAACCAGACAAGGGGACCGAGCCATCTCGCTTAGCTTCATATGGTCGATACTTACTCAAGCCATCTATCTTCGAGTTCCTTAACCCGAGCAACACTGGTAAAGACAGTGAGCTCTGGACAGTGGACGCGATTACACAGATTGCTAAAACAGAAAAAGTCTTGGTAGAGCATACCCAAGGTACTTGGATGACTACTGGAGATCCAGAAAACTACTTCAAGGCACACATGATGTTTGCTCTGTTGAATGAGAAGTATGGACCTCACATTCAAGACTGGCTGAATGAGCTGTCGCCAATGGTCAAAGCCTAGCAACTGCTATTACGTTTTTCTTACACGTCTTTGCTGGTATTTACCAGCGAACTCTTTATAGTAATGTTCAGTAGAGTTCTTTAACAATCTTGAGAGGGGGGCATCGATTTTTCCTCGATAATTTTCTATTTTTGGGCTATAGTGTTGTTCAGGTAACCCGTGGGTTACATGACGCATTGCCCACCTGTTCATTCAGGGGGAAATAGAATGCCCCTCACTCCAGGTTGTTAAGGATTATTGTTAAAGATAAGTTAGCCCGAGCGTAGTGCTCGGTTTTTTTATGGTCTGTGATTGTGGAATAAGGCAATATATAGTAGGCTACACATCTGTAAAATAAGTATTTTACTGCCTTCATAGCTCAGTTGGCAGAGCGCAGTCTTGGTAAGACTGAGGTCTCGGGTTCGAATCCCGATGAAGGCTCACGAAGTGAGTGTTGTCTGTTAAAATAGAAAATAGTAATTTTAGCCAGGTTACCCAAGTGGCCAACGGGGGCAGACTGTAAATCTGCTGGCAATTGCCTTCTTAGGTTCGAATCCTAGACCTGGCACAATAGAGTTAGAGCACATCCGAGAGGGTGTGTTTTTTTATTAAGAATATTGTTTTAAACGTCCCATAACTTGATTAAAAGCAATAATATGAGACAATCTGAAAGTAATTTTCGTCTAATCGCACCTGCTGTGAGGTGACAACTTTGCACCTTAACAGCAAGTATTCACAATACGGAGAATGATCGTGAAGATCTTCAAAGCGTTACATAGCATTCTCGCTAATGCAAGTAATGATAATAAGGGAGTCAGCTGGCTGCAGTTTCTAGGTTCACTGGTTGTCCTGGGAGTGTTTCAGATGACCTGGACAGCTAACTTTGCTCGACTCGAACAAAGATTGTACAGCTTTGTGAATCCACCAGCTGATATGATGGGATTCATACAGTCTGTTAACCTCCAAGACTACGACGTAAGTCATGCGGTCCCCGTTGATATCTCACAGAGTGGTGAATACCTGTTCTTTATCTCTGGTCATGATCAGTTACCTCATATTTTTGTCCGGAAACCTGATGGTGAGGTAGTTGATACCCAAATCCAAGCACAGCCTCATAACTGGGATGTTTCAGCTGACTGCACTAAATTGGTTATGATTCACCCCGGGGATCCACAACAGGGTATTTTTGATTACAGTGTTGTGCTCTTTGATGTTGCTAGTGCTGCAATGGCCGAAATTCCGACCGTAATGAGTTTCACTGATCTCAGTGGGCCTGTTTTTTCCCCAGATGGCTCTTCAATTGCTATGGTCTACCATGTGGGAAGAATCAACGGTGTGTATGTTCAAAACATACCTGACTCGTATCCCAGACATTTTGTTCTAAGGGGAAGAGCTAAAGAAGGCTTTGATGTTTTCGATATTCGGTGGTCGCTTCAAGAGTCAGGTTTTCTGGCTTTTGCTCCGCACCTTCCAGATGGTTATTATCGCTCACGTTTCGTGGCGACAGATATCGATCTAGACTTGGAGCAAGCACTGTCCGAATCTGAGCTGGAGGACTTCACGTCAAGCCGACGTCACTTAAGCCGGCAAATCGAGGGATATGAAGATATTACCTCGCTCGACTGTACTGTACAGCCAGAGGCCGATCTCTAACAACTGAATACTTGCTATACCGGAAAGAGAGTTAGAAATAACTCTCTTTTTTGTGTGTACTCATACATATTTAAAGCCTATAACTTGTATGTTGTATCTAATTATGAGATAATAATCGCCGCGTTAATGAAGAATATACTGAGTTTGCTCAGAGTAATTCTTCGGCAGCTATTTAACTAACTATACACTGAGGTGAGAAGATGAAGCGAATGCTGCGTAATATCAGTGCGATTTTCGTTGTGCTGGTGGTGCTGTTTCTGTTGATAGAAGTGACCGCGCCCTTACTCCTCACAGGGAAGTACCCTGTGACCCTGATACAATTGATCGAGAGCCGAGTCACGCAAACTCGTGTTCTGGAGTCTTTCCGTCGGTATAGCGCTATCGATAACCCCGAAGAAGCAGGTTACGTCTACTCGACAGGGTTTGAGCAGTATGTGCCCAAGTCTGTGCTGGATGTGGAGTATGCCAGTCCGGTTGATTTTACTCAACCAGGCGACTACATCTTCTACGACAACGAGGACGCCTACAATGGCGTTCATTTGAATCATACCGTGGTTATCGCACCCGACGGTTCTGAGGGCATCTTCAACATTCCAGTTCTCTATAACAACTGGGATGTGACCCCCGACTGTAGCGCAATGGTCTCGACCCAGCATGATCCTGAAGAAGGATCGTACTTGCTGGTCAGCCGGTTGCTCGACGGTACTCATGAACGCATCTTCACTGATGGCAATACCCTTGAGGAGAGACGTACATACGGTCGCTCGAGATTTGTTGATCCTTGGTACTTCTGGTACCAAGTCTTCATCTCTCCAGATGGCGGCCAGGTAGCCATCGAGTTTCTTGATGATGGGATGTACGGCATCTTCATTCAAACCATTGGCCCTGGCAATCCTGAACGACCCCAGCAGAAAGATATCTCAGATCGTGTGGGGGTACGGCTAGAGCGTAGAAGTGAGATCAACAACTTACGCTGGTCACAGCTGGATTACACCAGACTGAGTTACTCCATGGGAGTTGACGCGCATTGGGGTGGAACAGTGGTGAATGACTTACCTGTTGATACGGAGCACGTCATGACTGACGCAGAACGTGCTGAGTTCGAAGAGCCTGTGCGTGAGCCTCGCAATGGTTGGCCAGCTCATTTGGTTAATCCTTACGTTAGCCATAGTCGCGGAAAGTTCTGCACCGTAGTAGGTGAGAGCGAGTCCTAGATCAGCTCACAGTAGTTAGAAATTGGAAGGGAGGTTAATAGCCTCCCTTTTTTATGCCTCGAGGTACGCCATGAAGCCTATAACTTGATTATTATAGGTAATATGGGATAATATGCGTTTGTTGTATTGAGTGCTATGGTTTGACCTTGGCATTCGATATAGCTCTTTAATAGTGCAAGAAAACGAATTGCTTGGGTCGCTGAGGGTAGAGTGGGGAAATCTGCTTTGAGCGACCTGAGCAACTTATGCTTAGGCAAAATTATTTCTCAAAGGAGAAAGACATCATGTCCCGAGTAATGACTGGAATTGCATTTTGTTTGTTCATGATTGCGGTGGTGTGTCTATCGGTCTTTTCCGCTATCGGCGGTTGGGAAGGTATGAAAGTAGAAGCAGTAACTACACCCGCGGTGACTGAGGAGGCCCCACTGCCTGAACCTCAGCATCACTATCATGAAATTCAGCCGGCCAACTTAGCTACCCTATCCGAAATCGGGGAGTACACTTTTTGGGTACCATCCTTACCGGAAGGGGATACTGTAGAGCGTGAGCTGCGAATGGTACTACCCAGTGGCACTACAAAGTCTACGGGTATCATAATTCCCCCTGGCGGTGATTGGAGAGTGGCTCAGAACTGCACTGCTCTGGCAGTTGTTCAAAATGAGCGCACAGAGACGATCATCTACAACTTCCTGGGGAAGTCACAGCTGCTAATTGAGGGAACTTACCTTGAAGATCAAGTTTTCTCAGCAGACGGTCAACACTTTGCTATGACTGATCTCATTGGTCAGGAGACGAGCTTCATTATTCGCTTATTCTTAAGCGAAAGGATGAATGATATCTGGATGCCTGGCACCCGTGCCTTCGTAGCACCCACTACTCAGAATACACACTCATTGGCATTCGACTCAAGCCATAACCTGGCTTATAGCATCTCCAATGGCATATGGACTTCGACTATAGTGACCGATATGCGTAATGGCCTACAACGGCCATCAGAACCTGGCGAGTATCGCGGATTTACGTACTCGACCGGGCCAGCCTTGTCCCAAGGCGATGATCCGAGTGGTTCTCTAGTGGTTAAGTGTCGGGTTACCGAGTTACCCTCCGATACGTAATAGCGAATACCCCCCTAAGCACTCTTGCACTTTACACCTAGGCGGGGACTACCAAGTCCCCGCCATTCTTTTGTTCTTATTTTTACCATTACCCTGTATAATTCCACCTTACGCCTTCTTAGCTCAGCTGGTTAGAGCGCCTGTTTTGTAAACAGGAGGTCCTGGGTTCGAATCCCTGAGAAGGCTCACTTGAGTCAACACAAAGACATTTCAAATCAATTAGTGATATAATACGATCCTGTCCTTTCGAGGGCAGAGGCTATTTCATCGTGGGATTGCCCCACGGATGAAGCAGTTTGTAAGTGGAAAGGAGACGCATCGTTTGTTAGTAGCAGGCAGGCAGGTTAAAAACCTCGTGCAGTGAAAACCGCGATTCATAATCTCCGCAACAAAGGGTAGCGGCCATAAAACCGCTACCCGCCACCTAAAAATCTTTACAAAGAGAAAAATAACAAATCCTAGTCAAACTTAGCCAAGTTGTGTATACTACACCCTCTAAAGCGCTACGCGGAATGTTTATATGGCAGCAAAAAAGAAAAAAGGTCCTCGCCAAATTGTTGGTCTCAAATGTAAAATTTGTAGCAACTTCAATTACTTGACCGAGTTCAACAAAAACAACGAACAACTTAAGAAGCAAACCACTAACGAATCAACATTTCCGTTGATGAAGTACTGCAAGCGCTGCCGTAAGAGTGTAGAGCACATCCAGTCTAAGAAACTTAAATAGCTATCTGAGCTATCTTTTTACTGCCTTGAGCTAGAGTAGCATTCTTACTCTTTGCGGCTAACATAGCAGTCAGTATCCATCTTTTTCCTGTTTCATTTTGTGTCAAGAAGTAGCACTGTTCGCGGAAGTTTGCGCTCTTAGCACGACGGGCGATGCCTTGTTGTTCAAATAGCTCACGAATATTGTGCTCCCACTCACCCCATTCATTAAGTGTCAGTAAGAAGCAGCCAGCTGCGACGGCATCATAAGCCATGTCACCAGAGGGCTTGGTGATAAAACCATCAGCCCAAGGAAAAGCCAAGCGAATTAGTAACTCGTTAGCGTCAACTATCTGTGGGTGATAGAGAATTCTAAAGTCACTGTCTTCATCATCAATCTTGCCCACCGAGACATACTCCTCTTTAGCTTGCTTGAGGGCAGCTTCGTATAGATCTTTTTGGGTACCAGTGTAGAGAATTACTTGAAAAGGAGAAGGTCGTCGGCGCAGAGCCGGCAGGAGTTGGGCCAGGATAGTTTGAATTTCCGCGCGGTTCGTTCCTAGACCACCAGTCGTCAGGCATAGCTTGAGTTTGCCACCAGTCCAGGGTTTTTTGCCGGTTCGCGCGGCGATTACGCGAGGATCAATCGGTGGACCAGTCACGATCACTCGGTCTGGATCGACCTCTTTATGTAATAGGGCCGCTAACTCTAAGAAATCAATTTTGGTCTTTTCATCGAAGACACAGAACGTCATGTTAGATTTTTCAGCATTATTCAGGTAATCAGGCCGAACATGTGGATCTGTCACTACCTGCACCACTGTCTTACCAGCCTCAGCCAAGACATTTCCCGAAGCAATATGCATCGAGAGAATAGGCTTAGTAATGTTTTCAGTCATGTAGAGCAAGGATGGGGTAATACTCTTGAGAATAGGGAGTTTATTGCGACCAAATTTATCAATCGTGTCTTTCACAGCTTTCAGGATGGGCTGACGGGCGATAGTTTTACCTACAAACTCCGTTAAAAGAATTTTAGACCACTCACCACTGGTGACGTAGTTAGTGGGATCAACCAACCATGCTTTTGAGGCATCCATTTCTTTTCCCCACACCTGTGAGGCAATGGCCACCGCCATCGAGTAGTGTGCGCGAGAAAATACTACATCAGGCAGTGTTTCATCTTCTGGCAAGCCGTACCACCCTTTGAGATCTTCTTTGAATGACGCGGAGACAGTAACAATCGGCAGCTCAGTCTGCTCTAAGCGAAGCTTATCAGCTTCTAAAAAACGGGACAGGGGAGTGTTGGGAGTTGCGAGTGTTGGCATATATCTATTGAATCATTTTTATGGGCGTAGCGGTAGATGGAGTGGAGAACGGTTTCTTTTTGGTTGATTTTGGGAGAAGAGATTATTTGAGTGCAATTATCGTAGGAACAAATAGTGCTCTAATAATGATGTAAGGATCTATATAGTAAGCTTTATTAATACTATTTTTTGCTTCTACTACACGTATAAATGAAGTGCTATATTCGTACTACATTCGCGATAAAATACCACTTAGAACTACTTTTTTGTTCGCACAGTATTCGGGTGATATAAAGCAATTGAGGTGGGTGTGCTAACCCCAAACTTACTGTTTCGAGGCTGCACCCTTTCAACTGTCCACTCACCAAGCCCTATGGTAAACTACAGCAGCTACCATGACCGGCAAATGCTCTACAGCCGGCTGAGAATAGGGTCGTCGTTCAACGGTAGGACTGCGGTCTCCAAAACCGCCAATGAAGGTTCGATTCCTTCCGACCCTGCAAAACAAAAAAATCTACCTTAATCTCAGCTGGCCTTTGTTCTTTCCACATATTCTTTCAGGCTCGGGTGTAAGAAGTTACTAAAATATTCGTCTGCGTGTCTTTGGAAAGTGATTGGCATTTTGTCATCCGAAAAATCGAATCGTGCCAGCAAAGACAACGCATTGATATGGGAGATTGCAACTGCTGCTATATTACCCATCTCTCGTTCATTCAGCTGACTCACCAACAGCAATCCGTGAAGATAGGCTTCATCCTTGGTAAACGCATATGCTGTCTCAGTGTCAAAACCGTCGAGCTTTTGATGTCCTCGAAATACGCGATAGGCTATGGTCCATGCTTTTTCCTTTGCTTGTCTCTCAATAGCGTCATCATCAATTCCGCGTTTTTTTAACAGCTCTAAGGACTGATCATAGATAACATGCGCAACTTCCCAAAAACTTTTCCCTTTTAGTGCCTCATCCATTGCTAAAATGTAGTACGCTTTATTTTCAGATAATTTGCTTTCAATACCTAAAAACTCTCGAGAACCCTCATCTTCTCGGGTAAGTGCCAAACCTTCATAGACAATTTCTTGATTTGGTTTTGTCATTCCACCACCTAAGCCCACAACCACATCACTCAAATATGATTGCAGGACATGAGACTCTATTTCATGAATAATGAGCTCATAGAGTGATTTAAGATCTACAATGCGGTTCTGGGGTATGCAAATAACTTTACCGCCACTTGATTTATCCCGTACATCAATTGAGCTGTAGTCTCCAATCGCAAAACTAAACTTTTGATCTTCCGGAAAGGCAGCTCCCGTTCGTTCTTCATACTCGCCATAGAGTTTTTCTGTAGTCCAGACGAATGCTTTCTTGATATCTGTGCTATCAGCATACAAAAGGGATCTAGGATCATCAGTTTTTCTCATCAGCTGTAGTTCTTCAACACCTTTAGCAGTGCTTGGTATAGTTTTATTTTCTGCCAAAACTAAAGCCTCAAACTCATCAGAGGTTAATCCAGACGTTCCATCGCCGACAAAACGGTTATGTGCATTCTTGGGGACTTCTAGAAGGTATTGATCTGCAGCAGCTCTCAGTTCTGAAGAAATGCTGCGACCATATATTTGGCCTAAGGCTTCAGCTATTTGAGTATCATCATTTTGAGAGATGCCCTGTACTAACTGCAAAGTAGATTCAAGATCTACCACCAGCCCTTGCATAGCTATGTTAGCAGCCAGCTTGGATCGGAGGATATGTTTGGCATGATCTGTCTCATGAAGTTGAGGATTTGCTTTTAGAGACGAACGAATCGATCGTCTATTTTCGCGACCTTGATCTCGTAGCAGAGTAGTTTGGGCACCTGCTTCCGCTACCATCTCTTGTAATGACATGTTTCCCACGTCTTCATCCTTATGACCTAAAGCCACAAGTCCTTCTTTGAGAGCCGCCTGAGCCTTATCTTTTACTGCTTCATAACTAAATACCACCCCAGATTCGTCATTGGTTCCAAATACATCCAAAAATCGAGCTTTTTGAGCTGCCACGTTGTCTATAGTAACCAATTCTACGGGATTCAGCTTCCCACCCAAGAGACCGATTTTTTCCTTCATTTCAAGTAACTCCACAACTTCCGGGGAGTGCAAAAAGTCGGCACTCTGCAGTATCGCTGGATCAATGAGATCTGCATTTTTTTCTCGTCGATTCTCCAATTGGGTTACTTCGGGTAAAGGTGGGAATTCTTTAATCATTAAACATAGTATACCGCAGTGTTAGTGGATCCTATTTTGCTGACTCGAATAATATAAATTAAGCCTATAGTAATTGACATTCAGCACGTACTTTGTTATAATAATATTGATTATATTCCTCAAACTCTTGAGGAAATAGGGTACATTATTTGTCCTATTTCCTCTGGGGTTTAATTATCCCAGACAGTATCTGACCTTTGCCTAGCTTTACTTGTAAGGTTATGGCGACTGTCTACTGCACCTTAACAAACTAACTTGATTACTTGGAGAAGGCACTCTGCTTTGGTACATATCCAGAGTGGTGAGCCTTCTCTAAGAGGCGCTGTGGAGGCAGCTTATCCTCCTTGCCGCGGCACTCTTCAGACTCAGTAATGAGTACAGAGCAAATGGCATAGGCAACGCACTGACCTTCTTCGACAAGGGCAATTTCGCCTGAGTCAGTGTTCCGAAAGGGAGCAAATCGTGTCCAAGAAAAATATCGACTCAACGATCGCAATCGCTCAGTCGCTGCGCAATGAGCGTGGTGAATTGATTTACAGGCCCGACGCCCTGCTAGCAATGGCAGGGTATGGCAGGTTGGCCGTTGAGTGGGAACACTCAGGTGGCTTGATTTATCTGATCTCATTGGGTCGCCGGCATCCTAATGTCGGGCCCTTTAACGAGGTCAAGGTTCGCCGTGAGGCGAACAAGATCATCCAGAAAGCTCGTACCTGGGTGAACCAGAACTTGCGTGCCTTTAAGCGGCACGTTAAGTTGACCGAACTTGAAGCGGTCATGCTGTGGAAATTTTCCACGCATGAAAAATTCGAAATCGTCCGCTGCAAAGTGGGCGATACGGTGGTGGTAGCCCGTGCGGGTTTCTCCACCTTTGGTTCCGGCGGAAGCTGGAGCCAATTTGAACTCTTCGGTCAGGTGACTGAAGAGGTACTGGGCCAGCATGTCACTACTTTTTTCACCCAGGAGAAGGTCCTTGTGACCTTCGACCAGGGGCCTGCCGCCATCTATGTGGCCGCAGGAGACGCCATCGGTAGCGGACGCGTGTTCCACCGAAAGCTGTATGTCGCGGAATAAGCGACAGTAATCAAGAAGTTTGTTTTAACCACCCCTAGAAATAGGGGTGGTTTTTCGTGAAGGGAGTATAGAAGTAGGTGCTGACCTTTGGTATGATC
>JALYRS010000002.1:14035-35546 GCA_030855135.1 bacterium
TGATTATCACTAAGAGTCTGCCATTTTCTCTCGAAGAAATTAACCAAATCAAAGAACGGTTTGAAGTCTATATCAAAACAGTGATTGATATCGAAAAAAAGACCTGCTCAGCGGGAATGGACCGACATTTTGAAGGTGAGCAAATCTTGCTTCAGCAAGGCTCAGCACAAAGTAGTATTTGGGGCGGGGGCATTGATCTGGAAACTAAGGAAATAGATTTTAATTCATTCATTAACATTCGACCTAGAGATAATAACACCAAAAACGAAATCCAAAGTGAGGCTCTTAAGAAAAAGTACAAAGAACTAACAGAGTATTTTTTTCAGGAGATACTATGACAGCTGAACAAATGCTAGCTGGGTCGCTCTCTAATGATCTTTTTAGAGTAGCTACTTTGGCGCAACGGGGATCAGCTCAAGCAGCTATGCGGTTCTTAAAAGAGGCGCAACGGTGGTCAAATGACCTACAGGAATTACCGACTAAAGAGTATATTAAAAAAATTGCTCAGGACATCTCTGCTACAAAAGAAGATGATATTTCGACTGCTGATTCAGAAAAATACTTGATGTACGGTGTCTTGTTGCAAAATTTTTGCTTGCATTACAAATAGAGAAGACCCATATATATATCTTGATCATAGCGCACACATTAGTGAGGCACACGAAGTTTTAGCTGCAAAAAGTGATTATTTAATGCAAGTGGTTGATAAGGACGGGGTACACAGTTGTTTACCAACTTCACTTTTGAATGGTTTGATCCATCTGGGTTCAATGACTCGTGAGCAAGCGCAAGCATTTCAAGATACATTTAAAACAACTAACAAAGACATATTTAGCTCACGAAAGTTTGGTGAATCTACGCTCGCAGTCATGGCAATTCCCACATCAACCTTTTTAGAGAGATTAAAATGTGTTACCGGTGCAGATTTCAAGTATTCTGTAATTGGTGTTAAACAACTCACAAATGAAGAACTACTTAGCTTACTTCAGCAACGCCTAAGTGAAAACGAATTAATTGTGGGCGGTGATCAAGACCATGCAGTTCTCATGATTGGCTTCGACAGACAGAGTAATGTACTTAAGATAATAGATCCTTATATGCCAACTCAATCGAGCAATGTACCAGATTTGAGCTTTGCCGCTGACATAAGATCTGGCGAACCGTGGTTAACGGTAGTAAGTAAGTAGGTTCCAGCATCCTCCACCAAGCCCGCCTAATACCTGTAAGCAATTCCTTTATAAATTAGAGTAATAAAAATGATAAACTGATGGTAATGTTAGCAAAAATTCTTGATATTCTAGTGCCTTTTGGGCCTTTTCTCCGTGAGACTGAAGGGAAGAAGTTTTTATCTAATTGGCAACAGCTAGTACTTCAGGTTATCCCCCTAACATTTTTTATTTCCTGGATATGTTCGTTTATTCCGTTTGGTGGGTTACTTTATTTTTTTATTGGTATTCCTCTGGCAGCACGACTGCATCCCAAAACAGCTACCTTTAAAAGCCATGACATTTTACTTTGGTATTTTGTGGTAATTGCCACTGGGGTCGGGAGTTTGCGAGGTTTTATTGGTCACTTTTTTCTATCAGACTTTGTAGCAGAGCAGATTGGCTGGCAAACAGGTAGCCCATTTCAAATAGAGTTAGCATTTATGCAACTGGGTGTAGCACTGGCTTCATTCGGGGCCATTTGGAAACGGCAGAATCTAACTGAAGGTGTAGCAGTACTAATGTCAGTTTTTCTGTTAGGTGCAGCCTTCGTACATCTCAATGACGTGTTTGTTAATCACAATTTCTCACCGTTTAATGTAGGATCGGTTTTAGCTGGGGATCTGATTATGCCGATTATTTTTTTCTATCTCCTTTATCAAAAAGCAGTCAAGTAATTTCACTCATCAACTGCTGAATGAAAGCTCCTTTTTTAAGAGTGTACTCGCGCCGAGCATTGTTTGTAGCGTTCGCGATGAGTTCTAGGTCTTTAGACATGGGTTGATTATAAAGATATAATAACGGTTGCGATTTCTTTTATGTCACAGCTGACGGGGAAGTAGTCGCTTTGACGCGATACGCTTTGAGAATAGATGAAACAGCAGTTTCCGCAGGTAAAGCAACAGGTTCTAGAACAAAACGATTTTCGACGTTTGGCAGTACTTGGGGAGCACTGAGTAGCCAGACAGCTCGATCAGCTCCCACTGCTTGTAGTGCGTTATTCATATACGTCAGCAGAGTTGTATTATCTAAGCCCGTATTAAGAATGATGGCCACATCAGCAGTACTTGCTTCACTACTCTGTATTTGAACATCAGGAAATGTTTCTTCTAATGCATTGGTGAGTTGTTTTCGTTGATCACGAGTGAAAAGTACTAGAGATTGGGCATCACTAGGTATAATAGTCTCGGGATTACTATTGATAAGGCTAACTGCTTGCTCTCGAATTATCACCGGTACAGATTTAGGCAATGTTTCTGCCTCGACGGAAGAAGGAGTAGAGAGAATATCTAAGATAACAGAGTCAGTAGATCGATCTAAACCTTCCAGAGCCGCTTCAGGATCTGCAGCACCTACTTGGATTGTTGTTAGCTCAAAATCAGTATCTATTTCAGCTTGCAAAGCATCTAAATCTAGATCAGTTTCATTCATATTGTTATCTCCTGCATTGTTCATACACTATTATAGCCTTTGTTTGGTGGGCCGTTGCAGAATGTCAATTAAGGCGGTCTTGACGTTGCTGTGTAAGGGACTATTTTTATCATTAGCGTTTTGCATTAATGTCCACCAGCCAGGTACTCCACGTTGTTCACTCCTCATACCGACGCCGATACCACCAATATAAACACTCGCAGTATAGTCAGCCGGCAAACCTACGCCATTCTTTTTCATGACTCGCTGATTTAATTCCTCCCACAACTTGCGGCTCATGCGTACACAGTAGCCATGGGTTCGACCACCGGGCTGAGTGTCACGGAGTTTCTGATCATTAAAAAAGGCACTTACCGGTATAGCATCTCTAAGTAGATCTGTCACCGCTGCGTTCATAGTTTCAAACATAAAAATGCCGGCATCTACACTCGCCTTAGCCTTTACCTGAAAAAAGAGATAATGCGACATCCTATCTTTAGGATTATGTTCTGTTCTCATGAAATCCACCCCGTGCTTGTCTAAATCTGCACTTTCCGTCAGCTGAATCCCTAAGTTACTAAACACCCTTTGGACGCTAGCTTCCGCTACCCAGCCCGCCCAGCGTTTTTTTAATTCGATGCAGGCTGATTCAAGGCCCTCATCAGTTAGTTCATTTAACTTGGCTTTAAAGTGGTCAGAAATTAGTTGTATGGTCTGATTGTCCCAGGCTGGAAAGCCATTGAGTGAGCTCACCATTTCTCGATTTCTACCAATCCATGTGTCAGCATTGTTCTCTTCGGTTAGTCTACGAGGATCGATGTTTCTAAAAATATCTTGGGAAGCTTCCATTGCCATTGACCTCTAATTAATAATAAAACTAGCCTCTTGTCAAGCCTGACAGTCTTAAAAAAATGGGAAGAGCGTCCTCCAGGAGTGGCATTATATAGGTTATAATTTAATTGAAGATGAAAGAATTCATACAGTGTACAAAAAAACAAATACTGGAGTTATTGCCAGAGCCTCTAACTTTATTTACTACACGGCTTCGACAAAAGGTTCGTACTACTTTTACAGGTGAGAGTCACGAGCAAGATCCTTTCATCTATGATTTCCTCTAAAGTTTAGAAATATCCTATGGCAAAATACATTCGAAAATACTCCATAAATCCACATATACCAAAAAGAAAAAATTATTATAGAATAACTGACTAAGGAACGAAATGCCAACAAAAGAAACTGATATAAATCAAGGTAATGATAAAGATATCCCAGATCATTTAATGACTGACGCTGATGCCGCACTCTGGATTGCTGCCAGAAATTTTCGTCTCAATCCCACTGAAGAAAATAAACAAGTCTTTTTAGCATTACTGCCACCACTCGAAGACGAAATGTTAGCCGATGAAAGCTCTGCTGAGAGCTATGGCATTACTGTAGAACAGTTACGTGAGGTTAGAAGATTAGTGAATGAGACACCTCAAAATCAGTGGCCGCTTGACCTCTATGCCTGTTTTCAAGCCGACACACCAGACAGCTTAGAAGGTGTAGCTGAGTTAGTCGTCAGCTGGATAAAAGCACGTGACTCAAAGTAGATAGAACGAGTATAATTAAGCATACCTTATGCTTAACCCTAGAAAACTAGTACTACTTTTTCTCGCTATTATATTTCTAGTAGTGATGGGAAATTTTTTCTGGAGGCGACTTACTGGTCGAGAATCTTACTCAATTGATGTGAGTCGTGATGCCGTGGTGACCCAGATTCAAGCCTTAAACCGCTATGAAACTTCTTCATTTACCATTGAAAAAATTATCGATGCGGGCACAGTGCCAAATAATGCATTAGGTGAGTTTCTGTACGGTGATCGAATCTTGCTCATTGCTCACGGTGAAGTCATTAGTGGTTTTGATCTGTCGAAATTACAAAATGAAGACGTGCAACTAAGGAATAAAAATATCACCGTTACTTTACCTCCACCGCAAATTTTAGTCGCTCGTTTAGATAGTGAAAAAACTCGTGTTTACGACAGACAGCAAGGATTGTTGTCTAGAGGTGATAAAGATTTAGAAACTAATGCCCGGATGGCCGCTGAACAATCAATTAAAGAGGCTGCTTGTGAATCAGAGATTCTAACACTGGCGAGTAATAATGCTCGAACACAGTTAACTGCTATCTTAAAGGCTGTTGGCTTTGAAACTGTAGTGATTACTATTCCTGAAGGTAAATGTGAGTAGCTACTCATGTTACACAAGAATCTTAAGCTACTAACACTTTTCAACTTTTTTCTAGATTTTTCTTAAAGTCTATAAATTGCCTGAAAATAGTGGGATCAAGCTTAAGTAATAGTAGTTTATACTTCTCTTATGGAACTATCGTCGGACGCTCGACACAGGCATACACCAGCGGAGCTTGAGGAGAAGCAGTTAGTTAAGTATTTAGCCGACTTTATTTACTTCTCATTTGAGTACTCTCAGGGCGGGGAATTTCCTCAAAAATTACTCTTTCAATATATAGCTGCTGATCTGGATGAGCGAGGCATAGTACTTCCTGTCGATATCTGGGAGAGTGTAATTCCAACTGCTGAGAAACAAGTTCACGCCAGAATTGGAAAGTACGCCCATTTCCAAGAAGATGAGGGAAATTTATACGTTACTCCACCGAATCACCCCTTTACCATGACAGAGCCAAACAGTGTTTTGCACGGTCAATTTCGAGTAATGAAAGAAGCTATATTGAGTCCGGCTGAAACTTTACTTTCAAAAGAAAGTATTATTACTAAATTAACTTTACACTTGATCTATCGAGATTTAACATATCTCGCTAAAGGACGGGTGCGAAATTCAGATAGTGGATTAGATCCGTATCAAAGTTATATTCGTGACTATGCTGTAGCGGAGAAAACTGTTCCCGGTCCAGAAATGTATTCGCGAATATTCACTGAAGTAGGTCAGTATCTTCGTGAATTAGCGAAAGCGAACGGTGACGTTTTCCAACCTCTTGAAGCAGATGACTTGTATGAAAGGCACAATAACGCTCTGGTATATCAGGAACGCAAATCGGAGTTACGGTACAAGTTGCAAGCAGCATTCAAGTCAAAGGCATCGTTCGAAACTGTCACGCCATTTGAGTGGCTGTCAGCTTTAAAAACAAAATGGGAACAGCGTCATCCAGGTGTGGCTTTTTGGACTTAGTTTTCATAGTATAATCCAGCAGTTCTTTAATATTCAGTAGAGAGTAATTTCTTCATGAACAGTGAGCTGCGTAGCAAGGAATTTTACTCAGCTATGCGTTCCTACTTCGTGAGGAAATCGTCTCTCTACAAACTGCACTTTTCATCCATTTCTTGATGCCACAGAAAGAGGTTCTAAGATGTGCGTTTCAATGTACCCTGCAGATTTCGGTACCACGACTATTGTCATGTACGAGCCAGATCCGCGGCTGGTGGGTGGTAGGCCCATCCACGTGATGCTGTATCAGAATCAACCCAAAAATATGATTCATGGCTCAAATTGCATGTTGCTTCACATCGATGTTATGGACGGCGCGCCGATGGGGCCGGACAACTTCATCGATACTCGCAACTTTCGTCATGTAACTCAAGACATGGTTGCAGCGTTGACCCCTCGTTCTCGTTTTTTATCTCGAGTTAGCGAACCTACTATCGGCAAGGGTTTTATGGTTTTAGACGTCGGTTCCTACACCGTGGTGCTGGCCGGTGACGCTCGTGAGCTAAGCCAGGCACTGCGATATGTGCCTCAGGAAAAGCGCCCGGCTATCAATCATGAGCTCTTTGAGTTCTACGCCGAAACCTTTCCTGGTCGGAGCGTGGCGCTCTGTTGTTTCAACCAGAGCCTTGAAGCTGTTGAACCGCTGATGTTCTGGTGGGAGCCAAGGGATTTGACTCGCTTCATTATGCCAGCGCTCGATGCTCACACCGGTCGCGCGCCAGTCTTTGGCCAGACGGTGGAAGTGAATCACTGGCTGATCGCCAGTTCATATCGCATGCGAGGTGGTGAGGAGGTTTCATACCGTGATTACGACGCCATTCCTGGACCTGTGCAGTTGCTGCTGCCCGAGCGGGTGACAGGCTGTTTGGTGAAGGGTTTTCGACCAAATGGTGACTTCACGGTGTCCACGGAAAAAGTGTATCGTGTGCCACCACATAGCCACCTTCAGGATCGGGACTTTAGTCGGTTGACTGCGGCGGAGTAGTAGTTGCAGCAGTAAGTAAGACGATAGAGTGACATCTCAGTTTGAGGTGTCACTTTTTGTAGGTGGAACAGAAAATAATAAGCCTATAATATTGACTTTTCAGGCTAAAATTGCTATAATCCTGATGATAAATATTACTACCACTTTTGTGGTTTTTTATGTTTATCTGTCCTTTAACAAACGTGCTTTTGATTGGCGATGTCAAAGTAGCTTGATAGTATTTTCAGGCTAGCTTGGCATCAGCCAATCATTTCATATTCATCATATCCTATATAAAGGAGACAGAAGATGGCCGATTATATTGGCCGTTGGAAATGTGACTCTTGCAGTAACGAAGTTTGGGGTATCTTCAAACACTGTCCCAGTTGTGGGGCTAATTCCACAGGCAAGTTTTACTTGCCTTTGAGCGAGCCGTCTACCACTGCAGAAGAGGTCCTCAAGATTATTCAGGCTGGCCCTAACTGGAAATGCAGACACTGTGAATCCGATAATTACGGGGACACAAGTTTTTGCACCGAGTGCGGGGCCGAGAAAGGCTCCTCACCCAGTCGGACAGTTCGTGAGTACGGACTGAACGAAGCGCCGTCAAGTAGTGATGAGGCAACAGCTGTGGAGTTAGAAGCTCCCGTTGCTCACTCTTTAGATAGCCAGCCAGCAGAAAACCGCTACGGGGTCATCGAACATGCAGCGCGCTCATCGCGTACCAACAACTTCGATTGTCGTAAGTTTGTCGTTACGGGCGGAGTAATCACTGCCATCTTGGTCGTTGCTACCTTGGTATATCTCTTGGTACGGCCATACGACGTTAAGGCTACGATTGACCACTTCGAGTGGAGTCGAACCATCGTCGTTGATCAGTACCGAACTGTTCGCGAAGGCGCCTGGAGTATTCCGAGTGGTGGCAGATATGTCTCTGATGAATCAAAGGTTCATCACACTGTAAGCGTGCTGTCTCACTATGAAACAAAGAGTCGCCAGGTATCTGCTGGCTCCGAATCATACGCATGCGGCACAACAGACAACGGTAACGGAACTTTTTCTGACCGCTACTGTTCACGTACTACCTATCGTACTGAGTCATATCAGGAACCGGTATATCGGCAAGATCCGGTATATCAAACGTGGTACACCTACGATATTGATCGCTGGGTGCCAACCCGTGAGGTTAACACCCAGGACAGAACCCGCGATGATCCTGTCCCACATTGGGGTCAGCTCACACTGGCCTGTGAAGGCCAAAGTCGAATTGGTTGTGAGCGGGAAAACAACCGCCACGAACAATATGATGTGATCTTTAGCTGGCAAGATGACGACGAAAGTCGTGCATACACTGTCACAGAAGAACGTCATGATTGGGACGAATACGACCCGCAAGGAGAGTATGTGTTAAGGCTTAACGGCCTGAGCCAGTTGTTGAATGATCCTCTTCGTCCCGAAGAGGAGTAACAAGCACGTTGTAAAAACAAATCAGCCTCCTTTAATCGGGAGGCTTTTTTTCAAAGCTCAATCGCTATGAGTCGCTTCAAACTCTGGCGCATCATCATGTTTGTTCTCATATTTTAACAACAAAAAACCTTGCACAACTCTTACCTTCTCCACATCTTAATAAGTTAGCAACTTTATTATTGTATGCTCCATACTTACAAAGTAACTCCCGAAAGATAGGTCGATATGAAAAAAATACTATTAGCTTTAAGTGCCTTGGCATTTTTTGGCGTGGCCCAGGCCACGCAAGCCGCACATTATAAGCAAACATTTTATACTAATCTGAGTGGTGGAGAAGAAGTTCCACCTGTTACTACAGAGATGACAGGTGATGCCACCTTCAATGTCAGTAATGATGAAGGTTTCATAGATTACACCTTAAATGTAGAAAATGGTAAAGCGGTGACTGCAGCTCATTTGCACTGTGCAGCCCCTGGTCAGAATGGTCCAGTAGTGGTGGGGTTGTTTAGTAATCCCGCAGGTGTAGATATGGATGGTCAGCTTGCAGCTGGTACTTTAGACGTTGGAGACGTGATGGCGGCTGGTGCCAGTTGTGATCCAAATATCAACACACTGCCGCATCTAGTGCAAGCTATGCGCGAAGGTAAGATCTATGTCAATGTCCATACAATGGCTCACCCCAGTGGTGAAGTTCGAGGACAGCTAGGTCACTCAATGCAACCTACCGCACAAAGCATGCTTAAGCATGAATCTAATGTTATGCTCAGCGGCTCTCAAGAGGTACCAGCTGTTTCTACCGAAGCTACTGGTAAAGCACATATTGGAGTGCAACAGGATGAGAGAATGATTAACTATAAAATCGAGCTAACAAACGCGATGGATGTGACTGCTGCTCACTTACACTGTGCTCCTGCTGGTCAGAATGGTCCAGTAGTAGTGGGTCTGTTTAATAATCCAGCAGGCGTTGATGTCAACGGTGAGTTGGCTTCTGGCATGATTCCAGCCAGTGATTTGTTAGCCGGTGCATCAGCTTGTAGTCCAAACATTACTACTATGTCTCATCTAGTGCAGGCTATGCGCGAAGGTAAGATCTACGTCAATGTTCACACGATGACTCATCCTAATGGTGAGTTAAGAGGTCAAGTGTCTTTCTAAGCTGAGTTGAAGTAAGACTGACAGACAGAGAACTAGTTAAGCTACCCTTCTGAAAAGGAGGGTAGCTTTTTTTTAATGTACAATATAAAGATGAATCTCTCAATTGATGTCCCGGTTAAAGTTGGAGCTGTAACTCAAAAAGTCTTAGAGTTGGTTAATGAAAGCGAAGAGTTATTTGCCTTATGGGAAGTTACCAATGTGGTAGCCCAAAAGAGACTGCACATGACCGATCACGGCATTAAACATTTTCAAATTGTTACGGATACTGCACTTAGTATTTTAGATTTTCTCCACAGTAATAAAACTACATTCTCACTCGAAAAGGATTATCACTTAGCGTACGACTACTCACAAACAGTAGTGTTGCTGGCAAGTATTTTACATGACGTAGGAATGTCTGTGCACCGTGAAGGACACGAAGAGTTTAGTCTGTTTATTGCCCACCAGTTACTGGAAAAATTGCTCCAGTTTCTCCCAGTTCGGGAGAGAATTATTATGCGATCGGAGGTGTTGCACGCCATTATTAGTCACCGGAGTGGTGGCAAGCCGCTTACGATTGAGGCCGGTGTGGTGCGAGTAGCTGATGCACTGGATTTAACACGAGATAGAATTAGCGCGGTCAATAAAAACAATAACTTAACGATTCATGAAGTCTCTGCTGACTCAATCGATAGTGTTACTCTTACCGCTGGCAAGAAAGTGCCCATCGTAGTTGATATTGTGATGAATCACACAGCCGGCTTATTTCAAGTCGATGAACTACTAAAAAGAAAAGTAGATGGTTCAGGCATTGAACATTTTTTTGATATCAAAATCATATTGAGAAAGATGAAAAACGACAGCTGCTGAAACAGTATCTGATCAGTCAGTAGAAATCATTAATACGCACAAGGGTATCTCGTGAATAAGCGACGACTGTCAGTTTGTTTTTAACCGCCCCTAGCAATAGGGGCTGTCTTTTATTGTAGTAACTTGCTTAAAATAAGCCTATAATAATTGACATTTCAGCCTATTTTTGCTATAATTTAATGTTCTTTAACAGGTGATAATAAATTCAGTGTGGCCTACTGAAAAGCAAAAAATTGTTTTTTTAGTTGGTCATATTGAACGGAAAAATAGAGAAAAGGATCTTCCACATGGAGGTTTAGGTTACTTTGAGACCCGGACAAGATGAGTTCGATTTCTTGTGCGATCTGCAAGGCTTGTGCCGTTTACTTATTGGTAACCACGAGATTATCGTGGTTTGCTATTATCAGCCCAAGATTTCCCTCTGGGCGAAAGCAGCATGGGAAAGGATAGCTGCTTGGGAGTCTGAATACTACCCAGGCGTCACCAGGGTTGTGGTCCGCTGCACGCGGTCCGAGTATGACCGGGAAGAAAAAAACCCCTACGCCAGCGGCGTGGTCTGGGAAGAAGTTCCAGAGATTACTCAGAGAATCTAATAGTGAAAGGCTTCTACTCCACATGCGTTGGCAAATCTTCTTTTTCTTTCTCGGTACTATCAGCACCATTCAGTTGCTGGTAACCGAACCGATCATCTTCGTGTTTGTAGTCCTGATTTCGTCCTTATGGACTGTGATCATTAGGACTCCGAATTCACGTCCACCCGCTAGTTTCTAGCGGTTGGGACACCAGCCCCGGCGCGTTTATACGCGACGGGGCTTTTTCTTGCTAAAAGCATTGTAGAATTCGCACATGTCCTAGTCAGTAGTAATGTATAATACGCACTCAAGTTGTGCGAAAGAATTATTTCTGCAGCACGGCTTATCGCCCTTTAATTTTTCGACCATCATGTTCCTCGAAAGGGTAACAACATGCCGAGTATGGGCTTTGCTACACTTATGGCTATCGTCATTGGAGTGGCTTCTGTGTTGCGCAATAGCCAGACGCCACCTGATGTTTTCATCATCGTTGCGATGGTGGGATTGACCGTGAGCGGATTGCAGCAAGTTCGCCTTAGTCAGCCGAAGCTGCAGTTTTATTGCTTTTATGCTGGCTGGATGAGCCTGATTGTAGGCATCATCAAGTTCGCCGCTATAGTGGTCAGGTAGTTCTGCGCAGCTACTGGCCATTCTAGGCCAAACAGAAGCGGTCATCGAATTTGATTACTTGGATGATGAGGAAACGGATGGCAACATTGCCTATGCCATCTTCATCAATGATGGTGACACTTCGGTGTCACAAGTCGTGGCTAACTTCTTGTTAGAGCACCAGGAGTATGGTGCAAGTTACTACCCGATGTAGTAGCCAGCGGTTGGTAGCAATGATCTTTAGCGCCCCTTAACAGGGGCGCTTTTTTGTTACTCCTTTCATACCAAACTCCCATCACCGTTAGTAACTAGATCAGCTAAATTACAAGCATAATAAACAGAAAGGGAAATATGGTAGAAAGACGAACCACCTTCGGCGAAGGTCCATCCGCTCACAATCAAACTTCAGAAGATCACAGTCTTGATCCAAATCAGAGAGAGCGCCAGCCAAGTACTGAAGAATTACTTGAAGGAACGGGCTTGGATACAATGTCCGTTGAAGAAGCACTAGATACTTCAGAAGAGCCAGCAAATCAGACAAAATAAGGTCTAGTATCAGCAAAGTAGGATTTATGGTAAAAAGGCAGTATGACCAATCCCTTACCATCAGAACTTTCAACTCATCAATGCGTACCCTGCGAAGGTGGAGTAGAGCCCTTAACCCGCGAAGAATTCTCTATTTACCTAGAACAGTTGCCTGAGTGGAAAGTGATCGAAGACAAAGTGATTGAACGAGAGTTTACCTTGAAAAACTTTGCGGCTGCGATTACATTTATCAACAAAGTTGCAGAAATTGCTGAGTCGGAAGGCCACCATCCAGATTTGCAACTCCATTCATACAAAAAAGTAAAAGTGATCTTAAGCACACACGCTATTAATGGCCTATCTGTCAACGACTTTGTAATGGCGGTGAAGATAGATGCGCTCCATGATTAAGGGCATTCATCACATAACTGCGATTGCTTCCGACCCTAAAAAAACAGTAGATTTTTACACGCGAGTCTTGGGCTTACGACTAGTTAAAAAAAGTGTCAACCAAGATGACGTCGCCACCTATCATTTATTCTTTGGTGATAAGACCGGTGAGCCGGGCATGGATCTGACTTTCTTTACCTTTCAACCCGCGCGACCGGGCAGTAGAGGAGTAGGACAGGTTACGACAATTTCATTCGCTGTTCCTAGTAAATCGCTGGTTTTTTGGCAAGAACGATTTGCAAAAATGGACGTAAAAGCAGAGCCCATTAGAGAAGAATTTGGACAGCAGAGAATGGTTTTTTACGATCATGATAATCAACGCTTGGAGTTAGTGGAGCTAGAAAATACCACCAAAAATCAGAGTAACAATATTTGGACCGCCGCCGAAATTACAACAGCTGAGGCAATAATTTCATTTTATTCAGCCCGGCTAATGGTTGAAAAAATAGAGCTAGTGGCACCTATTTTAGAGATGATTTTTGGATACACAGAGCAACAAAAAAAGAATGATTTGACAGTCTATACATTAGAAAATGAACACAGGGCTTCTGTGCTTGAAGTTGAAGAAAGGTCACTAGAAAGTATTGGACAGCCAGGGGCTGGTACCGTTCATCACATTGCATTTAGAGTTGATGATGAAGCTGAAGCCGTAAAGTTGCAAAGTATGATTATAAAACTTGGACTTTATCCTACTGAAGTAATTAATAGATTTTACTTTAAGTCTGTTTACTTTAGATCACCAGCTGGAATATTGTTTGAAATTGCTACTGATGGTCCCGGTTTTGCTACTGATGAAACTGAAGACTCGCTGGGGGAGAAACTAGCTCTTCCACCGTTCCTAGAAGACCGACGAGCCGAGATTGAAGCCCATCTCTCACCGATAAAGTAAGTATGGCAGAATTTATTTTTACCCACCTTGACCATCAAGCAGAGAAAATATTATTTTTACTGCATGGCACAGGTGGTGATGAGCTCGATTTATTGCCGTTGGTTGAGACTCTCAAAGATAGTTACAACATTGTGAGTTTAAGGGGTAATGTTTCAGAGAATGGCATGAATCGTTTTTTTGCTCGTAGCGCACCGGGGGTTTTTGATCAAGTTTCTGTCCAAGCAGAGAGCGCAAAATTGAATACATTTATTGTCCAATGGTGCAGTTCCCATCAAGTTGATACTGAGAATACAGCTTATCTTGGCTACTCCAATGGAGCCAACATGATCCTAGCCACGGCATTTTGTTATCCTGAGCTATTTACCAAAGCAGTCCTGCTACACCCGATGCTACCATTCCAGCCAACAGAACTTGATTTGAGTGGCAAAGAGTTTTTGATCACTCTGGGACAGAACGATCAAATGATCTCAGCTACAGAGAGCAGAGCAGTCGTCTCAACTCTACATCAGCTCGGAGCTGCTGTTAAAACGGTCAGTCATGAAGGTGGTCATGAGATACGCGCCATTGAGCTGCAAGCACTGCAAGAATTCCTTACTACATAGTAACGCTCATTTTTGATGCTCTTTGTTATATTTATCTCGAGATGATTAAGCTTTAGAATAGCTTAATGCGAGTTAAAAACTTCCAGTTTCTCCTGGGGGTTCTTTTCGTAGTGGCAGCAGCAAGCTCCGTAGCCTGGTGGACGCAACGCCCTCGATTAGAATCTGGTTTTTTGCCGCTCCTGACAGAGTCAGAAGCGGAGCTCACCGAGCCGGTGACTGATTCATTTTCGCCACAACTGAAGGTACTAGTTGCTGAGTTGCTTAAACCCATTCAGTCTGAACTTCAACAATTAAGTACCCCCTTAACCAAAACAATTATTTCATCAAGTTCAACAACAGTTTTTGACGGCACTCTTCAACTCAAAGATCTAGACTCAACAAGACTGCTGTATGTAAATGACAGCGATGGTGTCGGTTCGCTTAGCGAAGGTGGAGGCGGTGAGTATCTTCAGTCACAAGGTACCGGTAAGCTGCCTAAGTGGGTCTCAATTGATCTTAGTCAAGTAGATGTGGAGTTTACCAGCCAGGATAGAATAATTCTGGCATACAGTGGAGATTCAGGACACTTAAGCTCTTCTGGTGGCGTCATCTATTTAAATAATACTGACAATATTGGCACTGGTATTGGTATTTACTCAAATGCGGGAAGTGAGGCCGAGGGAAACATGATCAATGTCAAAGTTGATAATCCACTTTATAACCAAGCAGCTTTTTACATGAATTACGATGGCTTATCAAATGCGGTGGAGATTGTCAGCAATAGTAATGACACGTCGTCAAATGCCTTATCCGTGACTGGTAACAATATTAATGACTCAACGGTTGGCATTATTGGTTACGAGCTAGGCCGCGGAACTTTGAAAATTTCCCATTATCGACCGGGCCTTGGCAACGACCAGAATGCTTCAGGTATCTCTGTTGATTTAAAAGGTGAGGGGACAAGAGCCCAAGGTGTGTATGTGGACTCAACTGAAGTAGGTGGGACTTTAGGAAATTTACTGCGTTTGCGTAACGAAAGTATTGATAAATTTGTCGTAAATTATCAAGGAAATTTGACATTCGCCGGTAACTATACCCAGGGTGCAAATGGTACTAATACTACTTTTACCAAGTATGGCAGTACGGTAGGGGATGAGTTTTTTGTGGGCACCAATGCCTCATTTAGAATTCAGCGTTCGGCTAGTAATTCTGAGGCCTTTCGCGTTCAGGTAAATGGTGACACTCAGGGTAGATGGGTGGGCACTTCAGATGGTCGAATGCATTGGGGCAGTGGGAGTGCAGCCAGTGACACAACTTTACGAAGGGGTGCAGTAGGCACTTTATGGCTGGAAGGGGGAATTGTGCTCAATAACTTAAACGCCAACTACAATACTGTAGTAAAAGGTATGAGTGATAGTAATTTATTGGTGGCTGATGCCCAGATGAGTCATATCGGTATAGGCATTTCTACACCTAAGTCACCGCTGCACATTAATAAAGATGGTAACGGTAATGCGGCGCTGCTCGTTAACCAGTTAGGAAGTGCTGATATCTTAACTGCTTCGGCCTCGGGAGTGACGCGTTTACGTTTAACTCAGGCCGGTGATCTGGTGACGTCGGTCGGAACAGGTTGGCGTCCGGTGAGTGATGCGGTAGTTGGTCTGACAATTCAAAAAAGTGATGGCACTCCTTTTGTTAACTTTGACACTACCAACAGCCGAGTAGGTATTGGTACCAATGCACCCGGTGCACCACTGCATGTAGTCGGCGGAGATATTTGGCTGGAAAATACCCAAGCTTTGCGGATTAAAGATAATGCTGGTAGTGCCCGTTCTGTTTTGGCCTACACCAGTGGCAATAATGTTCAGCTCTACAACTACGCTGCTACTGGCGTACTACAAATTGGCGTGAACAATGCGTCAAACACTGCTGGTAACATTCGCTTTTTTACCAACAACAACTTAGAGCGGATGAGAATAGATCCAGCTGGTGTCGCCATTGGCGCCAGTAGTTTTGGCACAGGTGCAGCTAACGTACTCGTACTTGGTAACAGCACAGCTCCATCTGGAAATGTAACTGATGCGGTGCAGTTATTTGCGGTTGATGTGGCTGGTAGTCATGAGCTGCAGGTGAGGGATGAGGCTGGCAATGTGACGACCTTATCACCGCATAATTTTTCTCTCATTCCTGATGGCCGCAGTGAAGATTTAGCGTGGTCGTTTTACTCACAACGTGGGGATTTGGCGATCAATGCCGATATGACGCGCGCGCTACGGTTACTGGAAAACATAACTGGTGAAAGACTTGTGTACGTTGAGGACATGAAGACAGGTCAGTTACTTAGCTCACCAGAGCTTTCAGGAATCAAGTTGGCAATGGTGGAGGCAAATATTGAAGATACTGATGCCAAACTTCAGAATGTCCTGAATGATTATCTGCAGAAGCAAGTGCTGGCTGAGTATCTGGCAATGGAGAACGGTATATTGAGGATACTATCTCAGTTAGTTGTGACTGCCGAAGCAACGTTTAGCAAAACAGCTACTTTTTTGGCCGATGTAGTATTCAAAGGTCATCTGACGGTCGGCCAAGATACCGCCGGCACGGTAGTAATTCCCGCCGGGGCTACTAAAGTCAGAGTTACTTTTGCAAAATCTTATAAGTCACCACCAACAATCTACCTAAGCTTTGTTGACTCATCGGTGGGGAGCTATACCTTAGAAGAAGTCACTGTTAATGGTTTTACAATCCACCTACATCAGGCGTCTGCTACTGAGCAGAGTGTTAACTGGATGGCTGTGCTGAAAGGTGAAGGGAGTGCAACTGTCGAGACGGTTGAGGCAGTAGAGCTACCGAGCACTGAACTCGAAGATACTCCTGTAGCCACTTCAATTCCTACTTCCACAGATGAATCCGTTCCAGATGCCGAAGCTAAACTGCCAGCAGCTCAGCTGACAGCTCCTGATATACTCCCGCTAGACTTAGCGGTCACAGCAAGCACAAGTAGCGGTCAAGTCGAGTAGTTTTCATCTACATATCTGATGAGTATCCTATAACCATTTGTTTTGGGTTATAATAGCAGTATGCTACCGGAATTTTCCAGTCTACAACCACCCAATTATGTTGCCACAGCTGAAAAAAGAGCAGCAGCAAACAAACCTGATCTTTTTGCTCGACTTGAAGCATCTTTAGTAGCTTCAGAGCAAAAGAAACCATCTTTTAAAGATCGAGTTACGGCTGAAGCAGAGACCTTGCAACGTTTATTAATTGCTTTTGGTGCAAGCTCGGCTACAGCAGCAGCTTTGATTAGATT
This sequence comes from bacterium, assembly GCA_030855135.1. Taxonomy (GTDB): domain Bacteria; phylum Patescibacteriota; class Microgenomatia; order UBA1400; family PJMF01; genus JALYRS01. The sequence continues at coordinate 31,247 of JALYRS010000002.1, forward strand.
ACTGTAATACTTTTTCCTTTCATTTACCTTACAGCAAAGAAAAAACCACTCCCGAGAGAGTGGTTTTGTGTTTCAGTTGAGAGATAGATCAACTTTTCGTCGTGGTCGGTGCTTGCCGAGTAATCCAGACGTTAGCGATCCCCATTGTTAGGAGGCCTTTGATCTTGAGCTGGGGCAAGTACCGGCCCAGCACAAGAATATACTTTGCATACGATATAGCTCGCCAGTCACGAAGTGAGTAGGCTAGAGCAACACCGCGTGCCAGGTTAGCAATCACAAAGGCCAGCACCCACGGTAGTGTATCCACTACTGCAGCGACTATACCCGCTAGTGCTCCAGACTCTCCTGCCACACGTACTCCTAAGATCACGGCATTGACCGATAAGCTGGTCACCACGCCGATGAGTATATAAGGAAAGAGGAAGGAGTAGTGTTGCTGGAAGACTATGATGAAGGCCATTCGGCTGGCCCATTCATAATAGTCTAGGATAAATTCCCGCGCAGCCGAGCGCGACCAGCGAGTCTGCTGGTTCAACCAGTCTGGATTGATGATGGTGGGGGACTCAGTCCAAACCACACTGTCCACAATCATCACCACGCCCCAACCTTTGAGATTGAAGAGCTTCGTCAACCGGCGGTCGTCACCTACATGGACGTCCACCCCCGCAAAGCGTTGACGGCTCCACTGCCTGAGTACCTTGCGCAGATACTTTGCGCGCACCATCATGAAGGGGCCGGTCATGCAGATAACTTGCTTTCGTTTACTCTGCGCGCCCCGTTCACCATGATTGGCATCAAGATAGCGCCACATGGTCTGCTTGGTTAGGTCGTTCTCGTTTTGGTTGCGGATTTGACTGCTGCCAGTTGTTGCCAAGACTGTCTGATCAGCTTCCATCACCTTGTAGGCATTGAGGATAGCATCCTCATCAACCAGGCCATCACCATCGACATTACCAGCGTAAATGATATCGAAGTCCACAGTAATCTGGGACCACGTACTATTGTGGCACTGAAATCGAATAGGTACTTGGAGCGGTTTAAGGGAAAACTGGGTACCAAACAGCTCAGGGAAGAGCTCATACAGTTCAGGGAACTGTACTTTATCTGTGTTGGTATAGGCACTCATGCCAAGGCCGAGCCGCCAACCCATGTTCATGGCACTACGTTTGCCACGTTTTGGCTGAATGTAGAACTCGAACATGCCTGGCCATGGTTGCTCGCTGATAATGCGGGGAATTGCTTTTTTGAGCACATCATCCTGATTATCATTGAGAACAATGTAGACCCGGTAGGGGAGCAAGTTTTGCCAAGTGAACGACTCGATAGTGCCCCGAATTTCTTCTTCAGTCATTCGGTAAACCGGCACAGTGAAGATTATGGGGGCGATTTTTCGTAGCAGATAGCTTTTATAGCCTTTATCTTCAGGCAGGCCACGGTCAATGAAGCGCGACATTTTCTGTTGCACTCCAGGGCTCCAGCTGAGATCTTCTTGAGCAGCCAGTACCTCAGCCAGATTCGGCAGTGGCACTTGGCCGCCATTTTTTTCCGTCAGGGTCAACTGATCGGTGACTAATTCACCCCAGTTAATCCGACCTTCGTAACGCTGACTGTAATGACGCCGCTTACTATCCGGGCTAGCAGGGAGACCATACAACACATACCGCTCTGCTAGCTCATTCTCAGGAATATCACTATCTTGAATCATCAAGATATGGCTGAGATCGCCCAACCACTTGGATATTTGATGTCGATACTGCCAGTAGGGCAGCCTGGGCGTAGCATGGATTTTTTCGACATGAGCCAGGATCTCATCTGGCAGATCTAGCTGCCTGATGGTCTTGATAATGGGATCGCGAACGATCCTCCGATAGTGTGCGTTACTCTCTAGGCTGTCCAGTACCTGCAGTACAAACCGCAGCGCCAAGACAATGGCGAAGAGAGAAACGTAGATGGATCCCATCAGGGTGATGGTCACGCCCAGTAGGGTAGCGACGATCATGATTGTCAGCCCAAATAAAAAGATGAAGAGGCGAGCAGACTCCTTAGTCTGCGTCAACCGCTCAAACATCGTTCTGCGTCGGGCTAAGCCTCGTTGTTTCTTTGGCTTCCTAGCCAAGGTAGTTTCCTCCTTTATAGTAGTATGCTTCGGCCAGCTGTACTCACCCGTAGCGTTAAATGAATCAGGTGATGAGCAAAGTTTGCCGAAGCACAGAAAGAAAATCTCTCAACTGTTAAGGTGCTCATCAAACAGAAAACAAACTGTAGTAGTTTGCCTCTTTTTGATGCACATAAGGCATAAATTATACCACTGTTTACATATTCATTGAGTATATATCTGGCTCAAACACTGTTAATAAGTGAATAGCTATAAAAAGTAATAGCATGAATAATCGTGCTATACTCTTTATTCTGAACACTGAAATATGCAAAAAGCTACATTTTTTATCGTCGGTGGCTTACTAATAGCAGGCTTTAGCATGGCGGCCGCACTTTTTTATCGACTATCTCAAAGTGCTGTGCCAGTATTTGCCTTGAGCAAGACCCGACCTTCAATGGTAGAGGAAATTCAAGGCCTACACAGACTAGAAACAGCGATTTTTACTGTTGATAAAGCTCCGGTTAGCTCGGGTCAGGTAGTGGCAGGTGTAGATTTTTCTCTTTTGATTTCAGATCAAGTGCAGTTACTGAACGGTGTGTTACTTATCTCTTTACCAGCACCAGAGATATTTTTTGTCAGCACAGACAGTATGGAGACCGATCAAAGAAGTATCCTTTTAACGGCCTGCGAAAATGGTATTCTAGATCAAGCAGCCGAAGGTGCTCGCAAGCAAGTAATTGCTCTAGCCACGGGCTTGGGTTACTCCAATATCCGCGTCGAGATGCCTCCCGGTGAGTGCGTGCTATAAAGAAGGCGCATCCAACCACACATTTCCCTCCTTCTTACTGGATTATTACCTGGTCTTAATTGGGTTGTTATGGCGCAAAGATAGTATCTACATACTATCGGTACTATCAATCATTATCTTAGTACTAAGAAAGGAAAGTATGAGACATCAAAATCAGAATCCCAACTCGGTTTCACCGGTTATTGCTGCAGTCGTAGGGGCAGCTGTCGGAGCCGCTGCTGGTACATTTCTGGCCAAGAAAGAGAATCGAGACAAGATTCTCAAAACTGTCGACAAAGCTCGCGACAAGGGGATGAAACTCCGTGACGATGTTGAGTCAACCGCAGAGGATCTCAAGCACAGAGCCCAACGCTCCGCCAATGAACTCAAAGGCGATGTTGAGCAAGTAGCTGATGTTGCAAAGGACAAGGCTCGATCCCGTAATGGTATGAAGTAAACGCTTTCTAAGCGTTGACTGAACCTTATGAAAAACCCCGCTCTAACAGCGGGGTTTTACTGTGGTCATACTTTTGATCAAAGTGTCTCGTAGCTAAGCGTCACTGTATAAACAAAGTTGGTGGAGCCAGGCTCTACATTAGTAGGAGCGCCACCACCGGCACCTTCTGCCATTGCAGCGTCTCTAAACATTTGAGGGTACACACCGGAGTCGGCAGGTGTTTCGTAGACATTAATAATTTTGCCTAAGCGCATGCCGGCTAAAGAAGAGAGCTCTTGGGCTTTATCCTTGGCATTCTCAATGGCTTCTTTACGAGCAGTTTCTTCGGTTTCGGATTTTTTATCATCAGACAAACTAAAGGTGATCCCGCCAATTTGATTGGCGCCGGCGCCTGTGGCTAGATCAATAGCTTGATTTAGTTTAGCAAAATCGGTCATGGTCACCACTAAATTAGCGTTGACTGTGTAGCCAGTGATCCTCTGATTATTTCCTGATTGATAGTCGTAATTTGGATATAATGAGTAGTTTTCGGTGCGAATATCTTTCTTCTCAATGCCTAAGCTGCCGAGCTGCTCATTAATACCGTTGATGATAGTGTTAGCACGATCTTGTGCGGCCTTAACCGTGGTCTCAGTCACCGCAATACCAAGGGTCACCTCGGCTTGGTCGGGTACAGTGCTGACCTTCGACTCACCGGTTACGTCAAAAGTAGTTTGTTTATTAGTGGTTATTTGGCTAATGGAAAGAGCAGGACCTCCAAGTAGGCGGGTGACTACAACCACGGCTGCAGTGGAGAGACTGGCTATCAAGATGGCTTGTAGCACTACTATTAATACTGAAGACACTCGAGTGTTCATAGAACTCCTTGGTAATAATTACTTCATTGTAACTGATTCCCTTTACTTGGTCATCACTGGCTAATCACTTCGGTTTTGATACGGTTTGGGCGGTTGTAGTT
>JALYRS010000035.1:0-5856 GCA_030855135.1 bacterium
GCTACCGGTTAATATGTATGGACCTGGAGATAACTTTGATCCCGACTCATCGCATGTCATTCCCGCTTTAATTAAAAAGTTCATTGACGCCAAAGAGTCTAATGCTCCAGCAGTAAGTATTTGGGGAGTGGCACACCCACACGTGAATTCCTATATGTGGAAGATGCCGCCAAAGGCATATTACTGGCAGCAGAGCGCTATAACAGTGCCGATCCCGTCAATCTCGGCTCTAGTTTTGAGATTTCCATCAAAGAATTAGCTGAGACTATTCAAGAAGTGACTAAGTACCAGGGTTCGATTACCTGGGACAGCTTAAAACCGGATGGTCAGCCACGTCGTAAACTAGATGTAAGTAAAGCAGAGAAAGGTTTTGGATTTACTTCAAGCACTGATTTCAAAGCAGGCTTAGCCCAGACCATTAAGTACTATCATGCAACGAAAAAATAATACTTTAGTCACACTGGTTTTGCCTTGCTTCAATGAAGCGGAAGTCTTGCCCAGTTTGGTTGAGGCCTTACAGAAGCTGATGCATGATTTAGCTAAGCAGTACTCGTTTGAAGTTATTTTTGTAAATGATGGGAGTACAGATGAAACCATCCAAGTATTAGAGTCTCTAGAAGTAGTTTTTCCACACATAACAGTTACTTTGTCGAGGAATTTTGGCCATCAAGCAGCTTTATACGCGGGAATGTCACAAGCCACCGGAAATGTAGTAATTACACTAGATGCTGACTTACAACATCCACCTAGCTTAATTAAAGATCTACTACACAAGCATGATGAGGGCGCTGACATTGTTCAGACAAAGAGAATTGATACCAAGACAACTTCTCTAGCAAAAAAGGCCACATCAAGTCTTTTTTATGCAATCCTTAATCGTCTTTCCCATACACCCATTACCACTTCCTCCTCAGACTATCGATTGCTCTCCCGACAGGTAGTGGACTGCATTCTGGCGCTTCCCGAACAACGAGTTTTCTTAAGAGGTTTAATTCATTGGGTAGGATTTAAAATTGTAACAGTCGAGTTTCGAGCAAATGACCGACTAGTGGGAAAAAGCAAGTATACCTGGATTAAAATGATGCGCTTAGCTCTTGATGGCATCACCTCCTTCACCTCGTTGCCTTTATACTTCGCAGCTCTTGTAGGAGCAATTTTCTCTTTTTTTACAGTTGCCTATGCATTATATGTCCTTTACATCTGGATCTGGGGAGTAGGAATAGTGGAAGGCTGGAGTTCTGTTATTTTGGTAGTTCTAGCCACCGGTAGTGTAATGAGCTTCCTTTTTGCCTTGATAGGCATTTACCTCGCAACCCTCTTTGAAGAGATCAAACATCGACCATTATTTATAATAAAACAGGTAAGTCGTTGAGTTGTTATATATGCCAAAAAAAAAGATACATAAAATGAGGGCCAGAAACAGTCCTGAAGAGAACAAAATGTTGTTTTATGACACTTTGGCAGTTGATTTTGATTCTGTCGTTAATCAATACGACACCAACAAGCGATTAAGGGTAGTCTTTGATGAATTATTGAGTGACACAGAGTTACAAGGCTTGAAAGTATTAGATGCTGGTTGTGGAACGGGCTGGTTTAGTCAAGTAGCTGCCCAAAAAAAAGCAAAAGTAACGTCATTAGACATTGGGGAGAACTTGCTCAAAGAAGTAGCAAAAAAATGTAAAACCAAGTGCGTTGTTGGTTCGATCATGGAGTTGCCATTTGCTGATAATACTTTTGACGTTGTCATATCATCAGAGGTAATTGAACACGTAACGGATCCTGTCAAAGGAATAAGTGAATGCGTTCGTGTTACTAAGCCTGGTGGTTTGATTATCATGACAACACCTAATCGTTTCTGGCACTGGTCACTTTCGGTAGCGCACTTTTTTGGTGTACGACGATACGACGGCTTAGAGAATTGGCTGAGTTACAGTGATTTTAGTATCGCATTTACTCGAGCTGGGGGGGAGATAGAAAAGCAGCAAGGAATACACTTATTTCCCTTCGTAGTGCCGTTTCTCAACCCTATCTTGGACCTGACACATCACTTTAGAGTGCCCCTCGGTCCAGTAATGGTAAACATGGCAATCCGTGCACGGAAATCAGTAGTATGATTTCTACTCCAGTACGACTTAATTTACTTTGGGCTACTTCGATTATCGGTATCGTCATTTGTTATATAGTATTTGCAAAGCTAGTCTTTCTCAGCCAACCAATCCGGTACTTTTCTTTAATTGACGACGGTCAAGCCTATGATAATGCGCATATTCTTAAGGAGTGTGTTTTAACACTAGAATGCGATGGCGCTGTACCGATTCTGGTTGAAAAAGAGTTTGGTAGATTCCGACCGATGTACTGGATACTGCAGTCGTTACAGTTTCAGATTGCGAACTTTGACGCCGCCGCTATTCATGTTGTCAGAGTGCTTTTTATTGGCTCATTGTTGGTATTATTGCTGGTTTTAAATATATACTCGATTACTAAATCAGTACTAGGTGCTCTATTTGGTACTATGTTTTTCATCTCCACCTACTCGTTTGCGGAAAATATCATAAGGTTAGGCCCATCTGACTCCTTCCAATTAATTTTCATTGCTACTTTTTCTTTATTATTTTTACATTTCTCCAAACTCAAGAAATTTCTTTCAAGTAAAGTACTCATGACCTTCATGATCCTGTGTCTAATAGCAGCATCTTTAATAAGAGAAACATCTATTGCATTACTACCTGTAATTCTAGGCACAGGTATTTTCTTCGGAACTCCTGATTTCAAGATGAAGAAGCTGCCATTTATACTGACACCATTTCTCTTAATTGTCTTGGGAAAATACGTCGCTCGACCGGAATCAAATACACTTAATTACGGTGGCTTCTACTCAACATCTGTATCAAATATTCTTGCAACTACCGAAGCATACATTTCAATATTGCTTCCCCTCACGAAGTATCTGCTTCCTCTGGTTACCTTAGTATTTTTAGGAATTATCTTGGACAAACTTAAAAGTAAGTTCTCCAGTAGAGCTCTTTTTTATTGGATCATCACAGGTCTTTGCTTCGTGGCCATCTTTTTGCCTTGGCAATTTGCTCTCGAACGGTACCTACTAATTTGCTTATTTGCAGTAGCTGTATCTGTAGGTGGAGTAGTTGGAATAGCAATTAACGAGATAAAGCTATTTTTGCAGAATACATCTCATCAATACAAACAGTACTTTTCGGCTGGCATTACGGTATTAGCTGTAATTTTACTGAGTAACTTTTACTTTATGACCTTCGGTCTCCAAATTGCTAAAAGTTTAAACTATGCTCACTGGTATAGGAACTATGTTAGATATGAACACGATTTGGTTACAGCCATTGCAGAGACAGATGAATCGCTATATTTAAATGCTGTCAACACACTAGATAACTGGGAAGTCTTATATGAACTGCCACTCCATCTCCGCTTCTATTTTAACCAAGAAAGGACACTTGAGATAACAGAGACACTGGAACCCAATATGCTGGTACTTTCCACCAGTTCTTTACTGCCAGTTCCCGAACTTAGCGCCGAGATTGCCAGTAGTAGCACTGTCGTACGAACAAATACCTTTGAGATACAACAAATAAATGTATTGGCATTTAGATCTAAGCTCCGAGTTCATCCTCTACAAACAATCATGAATCCTGATTTTGAAACGCAGACCATCAATCATACGTGGAGTATTACCCACTCTAAACCATGAAACGCACTCTACAAAATACCACAAATAAGTTGGCTCAAAGCCCTAAAGCAATGATACTTGCTTGGTTATTTTTTTTGACTTCACCGCTGATTACTGTGCTTCGTTATTATCTTTCAGTAAAGGATGTACAGCTTGATTCAAGCTATAAGAATATCTTGATCACTGGCTTATCTACATTAAGATATCTCATCATCTTCTATTGTCTGGCAATTCTATTTTTGTGGATCCGTCAGTATCGCACTCGCGAGATGGATGCCAAACATCGAACAGTATTAGTATTTATGGGATTAACAGGCACATTATTCTTTATCTTTAATACTTTGCTCCTCTTCGCTGAGCAACTCAAGTATCCTAACTTCATCTACTCACAGACAGGTCTCCCATCTTCCTTAGTGTATATGCTAAACCAAGTTACATTATTAATCCTGATAATGATTTTCTTATTGTTATTTGATAAATCAAAGACCCTTTTCAGGATTATTACTTTCAAATTTTTAAAGGGAAGTACATCAAAAATTGCCACAGTGGGTGTATTTTTATCATTTTTCATTGTTGTTGTGAATAGCTTTCAGCCCTTAATCAACTCAATCTCCCACTATAAAACATCAAAAATCACTTATTCTCAAAAAATAGGTGAGGACTTTAAGTATATCGAAGCTCTACAAAACTATACTGAATCAGATGCGAGCGTAATTCACCCCCCACAATCTGGTGTTTGGCCATTTATTGGTAATCAGCCGATGATTAGATACTTTCTATTTCCTCGATTGCTAATCAGTGGAGAATTGCTGGAAATGAATGAGCTAGTACCAGTGAATACGGCCTACTTCTTTGTAGTCAATGATACTCCTACACAACACTGGCCCTTAATTGATATGACGCAAAAATCAATCATCTTTGATACTATGAACAGCATTACTTACCAAGATCTTGAGTTAATCGGCACACACCGGGGGGTAAATGTGTATAAGGTAGTATTTTATGAAGTACGCTAGTTTTTTGATTTTACTTTTACTCTCACTCATCATGCTGGCGGAGAAGGCTTTTTTCTTATTTCTCGAGCCACTACAGCGGGTATCACTTTACGGTACAATGGAGTTACTGCTGTTAATTCTATTAGTGCTGTATGGCAGCTGGTCATTTTTAAAGGTTGGCCGCACGACTACCAATCAAGATGTAATCGCTCCTTTTAGGCTCACTCGAACATCTGTCGGTCTAATTTTACTTTCACTCTGTGTAGTTGGTTCATCACTTGTCCACACCATGTATAAAAAATCTCTTGACTGGGATGCCATTGCTCTTTACGACGCTCGAGCCCAATTTCTCGAAGCAGATACTAGTTTCTCTCAAATGACAGAATTAACGAAATATGACAGCAAAAACGGATATTACTATTTACTGTATCCTCCCTTCACCAGCATCACTCACTATCTCTGGAATCAACTGGATACGTCAATCTCAGTGAGTGTGCTGTATACCCTATCATTAGCAGCTCTTGGTTTAACAGTCTTTTTGTTACTCACCCCGAGATTGGGCTATAACTGGTCACTGGTTGCTACTCTATTAACGATTAGTTCTGAATCATTGTTTAATACCTCGCTCGTTGCTTATACTAACTTACCCTACACACTTTACTTGGGAATAGGTGTGCTCGTACTACATAAGTACTTGATAGAACGGCAAACATGGGCTTTATGCTTTGGGGCGATACTAGTTGCAGGTTCACAGTGGATCAGGTTTTTAGAACCTTCTTGGATACCAGTGATTGTAGCTTTCTCGATAGCTGCTTATCTACACCTAGGTTTCAAAAAGTCCTATAAAGCTGTAATTGTGCTTGCAGTAATAAACTTACTGGCCTACTTTTCATGGAAGTACTTTAGTGACGTGATCGCTAATAAAGAAGTAATATTTTCAACCACACCATTACGTTTTCTGGAACCAATAGTAGGTATCTTTACTGGATCGTTTCTAATTATTGGTTTGGCATATCTAAGGATGTGGGGTAAAGAAATAATTATTTACATCGGTGCTTGTCTACCACTTTTCTTACTTCAGAAGAATCGGGAGTGGAAACCAGATTTATTTCTACAACTATTGATAATAATTTCGTTCCTAATGTACTTTGCTGGGTTGTA
>JALYRS010000035.1:5866-11786 GCA_030855135.1 bacterium
GTTATGACTGCTAGTATTCTTATTCATCACTCGACATTGGTGTTAGCAGTCATAGCCCTTACTTTAGCTGCAATAGGTATTGGTGCTCGCTTACAAAGAATGTTAAGTATCCGTCCAGCAAGTTGTAGCTCAGCTATTGGGTATGCGTACTTTTTTGGTCAAGCGATACTTGCCACAGCTGTGCTAGTGATTCAGACCTTTTTTACGCATTCCCTATCTAGGATACTGCTTCTGCTGTTGCTCTCTGCAGGTTGGTACTGGTGCTTCCGATTAATTAGATCAATCTATAGTAATTTTACCTGGCATCGACCTAAATTTTCCCTATTAACAAGCTCTTTACTAGGAATGTTGGTTGCGGTTCTTAGTTTTCATATCTTTTATTCATTTCATAAACCATCTGAATGGGATGAGGTGGCTTACCATTTTCCGGTAATGAAAGAGTTGGCTGAAGGTACTCTAAAGTTTCCATTACTTCAAACTAGCCCCTACGAGGCCTTTTACCGCCCGTTTTCAGAGTTTTATGGCAGCTTACCTTACAACCCCGAGGCCTTTGCCAGTTTGGGATACATACTTTCATACCAACACCCCAGTACTGCACATCTGGTATATATGATAAGTTTTATATTTTTTTTAGTCATTGCCGCATATTGGATGCGAGATCGGTATGACACAAAAGTTACCTCACTCCTCACAATATTGTTGCTACTTACACTTAACAGTGGCCTTCAAATTTTGTTCTCAACCGGCTTAATCGACACTTCAGCAGCTATATATCAAGTACTGGCCTGTCTTCTCCTCATCACTGCTCGAGAGAAAAATAACTCTGGTTACTTATGGTTGTCGTTGCTCTGTCTCGGAGCAGCCTTTGGTCATAAGTTTACCTCGGCCTTCATGCTACCAATTTATTTGCCCTGGGCGATTGTGGTGAGCCGACAAGTTACGACTTGGCCAAAGCTTGTTTTACTCAGCCCACTGTGGTTAGTTCTGGGCGGAGGGATATGGTATCTGAAAAATATACTTCTACATCTAAACCCTGTGTACCCTTTGTACTTTGGCCATCAAGGGATGTCTCAGAGTGAGTATGTTTTTCTCACTGATACATTAATTGATGGACTACGCTCGCCGATAACGCTGCAAGGCTTTTATCTGGTGTTTATGAACCATTACGGACTAGACCGCGGTGTAGTTCTAACTGGTGTCCTCGTGATACTTGGAATGATCTTCATCCGTAAAAGGATTCGTCAGGGAGATTGGTGGCTGCTGGCTACGGGTGCGTGTATGTTTTTCCTCAATTTTGTCGTTGGCAGTCAAGTTAGTAGGTATGTCTTGTTCCTACCAATTATTCTTCTCCTATTATCTGCGCAGTTCGTGCGCAAGCATGCTTCCCCGGTGTTGCTGATCCTAGCGCTGGTTTGTTTAGCTCAGTACAGTCAACCAGTATTAAAAAGCTTCTGGAAATCTCGTATTAAAGAAATACCAGTTGTGCTGGCGATGGGACACAGTTCAGATGACTCAGCAAAAATCGGTTGTGTAGCATCAATTTATCACTACTGCAGAGAAAACTGTCCACCAAACACAAAGATACTAAACCTGTGGGATGCATACACGGCGGTATATTACCAAGACTCCAACCGCTTTTTTTCACCCCCACTAGACAGCAACTTTGATACCTACTCAGTGGATGAATCAGTACTGTATTTATATAGTAACTTACAGTGGCGGGGTGATATTTTAGCCAACCAGACATTTCATCGTGACTTACAGCCAGTTTTACGGGCTGGGTATGAAGATAGAGTAATTAGTGAAAGTCAGTTACTATTTAATGAAAATAATTGTAGTCTGTATAGACTTCAGAAATAATAATTTAATATGTCTAAAGGTAAGAAAATAGTTGTGGTAGTTACAGCATATAAAGTTGAAGATCTGCTTGAACCTACAATTAACCGCATTGATTCAGCGCTGTGGAAAAAGATCTCCACTGTGCTAATCATAAATGACTGCAGTCCCGATGAAACTCTTCAAGTGGCTAAAAGATTACGAAAAAAGTTTCCTAAAATTACCATCATTAATAAATCAATAAATGAGGGCTATGCACAAGCTCAGAAAACAGGCTATTTAAAAGCACTGAAGATGGGTGCTGATATTGTGGTGCTACTTCATGGCGATGGTCAGTATGCTCCTGAAGAACTGTCAAAACTATTGAAACCACTCGAAAGGAATGTAGCGGATATAGTCCAAGGATCAAGGATCCTAGGCGGTGGAGCATTGGCTGGGGGTATGCCTCTCTACAAATACGTCGCTAACAGAATCCTATCGACTCTTGAAAATCTGGCATTTAGCATGAACCTAGCAGAATATCATAGTGGCTACATGTTGTACTCACGCAAAGCCTTAGAAACTATTCCGTTCCAACGTTTGAGTGATACTTTTCACTTCGATGGAGAAATGCTCATCATGGGAAAAATTTGCGGACTGAAGATCCTACAGCTACCCATACCCACAACGTACGCCGGTGAAACAAGCAGTCTCAAACCCATTCCTTATGGAGTTGTCGTACTTAAAACTATACTACGATACTTTCAGGGACATTATCATCAGTTAGCGAAGAGCTAAAGTTACTTCGCCCGCCAATTACTCGGTAATAATGGACTATCAAGCTCGACCTCTGTATATACTGGTTCTTGTGGACCCATTCGCTGCACATATTGCCATGTTCGAGTGAGACCTTCAGTTAGGGGAGTACTATCTTGATAACCAAGGTATTTAATTGCTAAGGCATGATCAGCTGTCGCCACCTTAACTTCTTGTGGTCTGTCAGCGATATAAATCGGTGAAGTAGTAAGACTAGTAACTTTTTGAATGGCCGATGACAACTCATTTAGTGAGTAATCACGATCCGAGCCGATATTAAAGGTCATTCTATTCACCGGTAAAGTGGCAGTAGTGTAAAGTGCGTCTACCACGTCATCAATGTATGAAAAACAACGCCGCTGCTCACCATTGCCATAGATATGATACCGCTGCTGCCTAAGTAGTGAATTCATGAATAGAGTAACTACGTTCCGATAAGGATCCCTCATATTTTGCTGCGGACCATAGACGTTATGAGGTCTTACGATCACGTACTCAAAGTTATGGACATGAGACAAAATTTCCAATGATTTTTCAATCATTAACATACTCACGCCATAAATGTCTTCTGGTTGAGGTAGAGACGTTTCTTTAAAAGGGGTCTGTCCGGCACCGTACACGGCTATACTTGAAGTGAAGACAAATCTCTTTAGACCATGCTTAATGGCCGGCACTAAGGTGTTAATAAAAGCATTGTAGTTTCGACTACTGATATCAATGGGGGAGAACTGTGCTTTATTCTCAGCTGCGTTCGCCGCTAAATGAAAAATGGTACTGGGCTTGATTTTAGCGATGATATCTGCCGCTTGTTGTTGATCCCTCAAATCACACTCGAAAAAGGTCACTCCCTCGTGCAAGTTATGACGATACCCGCCTGAAAGGTCATCGATCACGAAAACTTTATATTTATCCTTGAGTAAACGCTCAACTACATGGGAACCAATAAAACCTGCACCACCAGTAACTAGGACGCGTGTTTTCATATTATTTAGTCATCTTGATGGAAACAGAGCCACCTAACAGGTTAATAAAGGGCAGCTTACCAATAACACCAAATACTTTATCCAAGAGGACTGCAACTGAGAATGGTAAAGAACTGGGAACTGCAATGAATTCTGTCGTCTGACAAGTGACATCACTAAACCATGGTGCGGTTGAGTGCAACGATAATGGGTTGATTGCCCACTCATCGGGTGAGTCACCAGCTAGTTTTTTCAAGGGTGCAAACTCTTTAATCGCAAAGACCACAGGATTTAGTATGTTTGGCTCATAGAACAGAGCCTCTGCATCCTTCTTCAAAACGCGGTGTACTTCGCGGAGAGACACCTCAAGATTTAAGTGATGAAGAATATAAAAACCACAGACAAAATCAAACTCTTGGTCGGCGTAGGGGAGCTCGTAGACACTTGCAGTTTGATACCTGATGTTACGATACTTCTTACATTTGGCTTTAGCAACTTCGAGGATTTTTGGGGAGATATCAATGGCGGTAATCTGAGCCTTAGGGAAAAGTTGCGCTAGGTGCTGGGTGTACTCACCGGTGCCAGCACCGATTTCTAAGATTTTAAATTTTTTGTTACGATCAACATTGGAAAATAAAATAGCTAATTTTTTTTGTATTTTGTACTGAGTAAAGGCGGTGTTATAGGTATAGTTTTCATCGTAGAGCTTAGCCATTTCATCAAAATGTATTTTCTCACTTTTCTCTCGACTTGTTAATTCTCTTTTTTTCGCCATAACAGCACTATACTGTATCAATCAGTAATTATAAAGAGCTATAGACACCCTGAACAGAGCAGCCTATCATAACTCTATGCAATTGAGTCAGATTCGCAGTAAAATTTCCTTGGGCCTTCAGCAATCTGTACTGACTATCGTGGGTAACGCTTTCTCAACTTTGTTTTCGGCAGTAGCACTAATAATTATTTCTAGAGTGCTTGGTCCTCAAGAGTTTGGAGAGTTTAGCGTTGGTTTTGCAATAGTACTAATCGTCACACGGGTAAATGATGTGGGCCTCAGTACCATTCTACTGAAATATCTGCCTCGTTATAAATCAGCAGCGGAACGAAACTCATTAATTAATTTTTCATTGGCTATTAAATTGATAGTATTTATAGTTATCGGCGTTTTAGGCTTGCTTATCTCGCCATGGCTCATCACCAAATTAAATTTCTCACAACCCATCATCATCTACACATCATTTTTTATTGTCATAGCGACTGTAATGTATGAGCAACTTCTCTATACACTTCAAGCATTACATCGCTTTGTTGGCTCAATAGTGATGAATAGTGTTCAGTCAGTCATAAAAGTTCTGGGTATCTTGCTCTTCGTGCTTCTGCAGCTCAAAGACGTAAATCTAATTTTTATTTTCTATTCTGCTGTACCCATCATCCCAGTATTATTTTTTGCTAAGTTTCTACCTAAAGATTTTCGCTTGCAGCCAAATCTAGATATTAAAAAGTATCAACAATTGCTTACATCTGTTGCACCTCATGCAGCCCTTTCCTATCTGATTGCGGGTATTGTGGAGAACATAGATATTTTATTTGTAAGAAATTATCTATCAGCCTACGAGACCGGACTCCTTTCTGGCGTCAGTAAAATTAGTATGTTTATCCTCTTGATTGCCTACTCATTGGGGAACGTTCTATATCCACGGGTAGCTCGCTATCAAAGCTCAGATCATATGAAAAAGTACTTGATTAAAGCATCATTTTTGAGCTTGCTCTGTTTGGTTGCCACAGCTGGGTTTTTTCCCTTCTCGAATTTTCTCATCTGGCTAACAGTCGGTAGTGAGTATCTGTCCGGCAGCGGTATTTTAAATGTCTTAGCAGTTTCGTCATTTCTAACCCTGGCTAGTATCCCCTTTATTGCACTCTTCTATGCTTTTGATAGCCCTTGGCTTTTTTCGATCAGTGCCATCGGACAGCTGATTATTGTCTTGGTGGGTAATGCATTATTTGTCCCAACGTACGGTTTAGAAGCAGCCGCATATACAAAATTGATTTCTCGATTGTTTCTTTTCGGCTTCTCAGTAATTGTTGGTTTTTACCTCTACAGACGAAATTATGCTAACGCGAATACTCCTTAAAGCAAAACATGACTGGCCAGTCTTCGTGGGCCTGCTCTTAGCTCTGATTTTTTCGCTGATTAATATTAGTAGTAGTAATCATGTAATCTGGAATATAGAACCGTATCCTGATGCATTGTTTTATACGACCACTGGTGAAAGCTTTGCTAGTGGTCATGGTCTAAATCTACAGTTTCAAGGCACAGAACTCAGACC
>JALYRS010000073.1 GCA_030855135.1 bacterium
ATACTCATACGCCTGCACCATATGGTTATGGTTGGACAGTACTCTCGCTGATTCCCTACTTTCTTGGAGTAGGAAAGTTCCTAACGACTTGGTTAGCGTTTAAAATTTTTAGTCTGGGTGGAGTGTTATTAACTTTAGTTTACTTTCTATGGCTACAAAAGCGCGGTACTGTACGTCTAAACAAACTCGGATTACTTTCGTTTTGCTTAAGTCCTTTAATTTTGCTTGAAAGCATAGGTAATGCTCATAATGACATCTGGATGATGCTGCCAGCAGTGGCAGGATTAGTACTAGCTTTCCAGTACTCTACGCAAAAAAAACCTCATCAGGTACTGCTCTCAGTTCTTTTGATAGTGATCTCAGTAAGTATCAAATGGGCTACTCTGGTTATCGTCCCCTTGTGGCTGGCAATGGTGGTCTTTGGTCTATATTGGCCTCTAAGTAAGAAGCTGTATGAACAACTGCGTGAGCACTGGGCGGTAATTGCTTCATTGTTGATGTTTATTCCACTACTCACCGAAAGGTCACAACAATTTCACCCATGGTACCTTTTATGGTCGCTTGTTTGGGTACCACTGTTTCCCGTTAAAGAGACGCTTTTTTCTAGAATAGTATATATCGCATTGATGGCATTTTCGGTCTCTTCACTGTATAGATATATCCCCTGGATTGACGCAGGGGGATTTTCAGCTGATGTTATACTCCATCAGAAGCTGATTACCTGGCTTGGAGGAGTGTTCATAGCAGTAGTGTGGTTTAGTATCACTTCGAAGATAAAACGCTTACCTAACAAATAGATTCTTTATTTAGGTACAATGACGAGTATATTCATGCACAATAAAGCTTCACTCATCACGCCGCTTATACTCTTTTTCTATCTCACGACTCACTTGTTTGGGTTACTGCAGTTACCTGTATTTGCTGATGAGGCTATCTATATTCGTTGGGCTCAACTTATTCTTGACGATTGGCAGCAGTACTTATTCTTTGCTTTGAATGATGGTAAGTCCCCCTTGTTCATTTGGTTTCTTGCTCCCTTTCAGTATCTCTTTACTGACCAGCTTTTTGCAGCCCGGTTTGTAGCAGTGCTAGTGGGTCTCTTTCAGTTACTTGCGATAGGCCGTCTGACCAAAGTACTAGGCGGAGGTAAGAAAGCACAGTGGTTGAGTATGATCTTGGCCTCTATTTTGCCTTTCTGGTATTTTCACCATCGGGTGGCCCTGATAGATGGCTTGTTAACTTTTGCACTGACTCTGACGAGTATTGGCTTAGTCAGCCTTGCCAATATACTTAGCAGCCAGCCAAGAATCGAGTTATGGAAGAGAGAGATACTCACCATGATCATCTTCACCGGCCTTGCTTTTGGTATGGCTCTCTGGACAAAGCTTCCGGCAATACTTTGGTTACCGACATTTATAATTCTTCCCCTGCTAGCGACTCAACAACGCCGAAAAACAGCACTTGCCTCGGCAGCAGCAGCTGGCATAGGCTTTGTAACATTTGCGGCTTTGAGAATTTCACCGGCCTTTGGACAGCTCTTTAGCAGAGGCAGTGATTTTCTGTATCCCTGGCAGGAGGTAGTGCTGAGTGGTGGCTGGCAAAGTACCTTGCCGAATCTACCTACCTACGTTATGTACTTTGTAAACTACTTATCATGGCCAATTCTAGTTTTGGTGTTGTTGGGTTTATTTAGCCGACATCGTAAACGAACATATCACTTTTTATGGCTTAGTGCCTTGGGCTTTTTCCTGCCAATTGCCATACTAGGTCGTGTCGTTTATCCCCGATACTTTCTACCAGCTATCTTGCCATTAACGATCTCTGCTGCACTTGTGCTTGAGGAGTACGTGCATGCGTTTGTGACTAAACAGAAAAAGATGCTGAAGAAGATGGTGGCAAGCCTGCTGATTGTTTCATTAGTACTGCAAATTGTTTCTAGCTCCTCAGCGTTTATTTTTTTCTCAATTACTAACTCAGCCCTAGTACCCTTTGTCTCGGCTGATCGTACTCAATACTTGACTGAGTGGTCCAGCGGACATGGCATTACAGAGACGGTGTCATTAATTAATGAAGTAAGTCAGACTAAAACGGTAGCTGTAGCCACCGAAGGCTACTTTGGTACTTTGCCGGACGGCTTATTGCTTTACTTCCATAACCGTCCAGTGGATAACATCTATGTAGAGGGAATTGGACAGCCAGTGGCTAGTATTCCAGAGTCTTTCATGATTCGAGCTCGAACAGCTGATCAAACACTGCTTGTGGTTAATAGTCATCGGTTGTTACTAGAGTTACCCAAAGAGAGTTTAGTGGCAGAGTACTGTCGGCCATTTGCTGCTCCGTGCTTACAAGTGTGGGATATTACAGGACTGATTAGAGCAGAATAGATACGCTGTATCTGGAACTCTATATATGTCTTACTTACTGCAAATGCAATACATTCTTACTACAATTGCTTTGTGATACCGTATCAATTGATTCCAAAGCAACTTCGGCACAAACAAAGTAAATACATCTTTCCGGCTGTACACTTTCTGAGTGATACAGCTATATTAACGCACGCGACAAGTACACCACTTACCTCCCTGCTATTTAGCTTGCAGCAACTTAGTGACAAGTCACAGGCCTTAACTAAAGAGCAGCAACGAGCGATTAAACAGGCACAGCTTAGCGCCAATTACCTGAAACAATTTTTTAATACGGAATCAACAAATTCCTCAATATCCTTTTGTGTGGCTGAGATGCTTCAGAATGTAGTGAAGATGTTCAACTCAAGAGAAACAGAGGATTCTTGTAAAGTAGCACAACATATAGCTGCTGATCTGAAAATATATGGCAGTGCAGTACTCTTTCAGGAGATGATGGTCTGTATTCTAAATAATGCATTTGAGGCGCGTGAGAACGCCTCCACCAAATGTGGAGTAGCTGTCACTGTTAATTGCTGGCAAAAAGGTGACCAGCTAGTCGTTCAGGTTCTAGATAATGGCTGTGGAATAGAGTGGTGGAAAATTGGATCATACTTTGCTTCAGGTCGGACATCTAAGGCTAATCATCAAGGAATAGGTTTGAGTTTTGTCAAGAATGTAGTCACGAAGCACTTTGGTGGCTCAGTGAGCATATCGAGTAACTCTAGCTGCGGCACGCAGTTTACGGTGCTGTTACCGCTTTGTCCGTAATCATGTATCCAAAGCCTCTGACTGTTTTAATTAATCTGTGATGCTCACCTAGGGCGATTCTTAGGCGTCGTATATATACGTCAAGAGTAGAAAAAGTTGGCGGTTCATCTGACATTCTCCAAACAGTATCAATTATGGTATCACGAGAAACTACTGCATTTTTATAACGTAACAAACAGGCCAAGATGGAAGCTTCTCGTCTTCTGAGTGTTTTTTGTTTATCTCGATCGAGTAACACGCCTGTATCGGCTATAAACTCTATGGGACCGATATTAAGCAGCTGATACTGCTTTCTTTTTTGAACATGCAGCCACTTGCTTATTTTTAGCCATAACTCAGCTGGAGAAAAAGGTTTTGGTATATAATCATCAGCACCCTTCTCCAGGCCTTTAATTCTGTGGTCTAGCTCTCTGAGTTGGCTTATACATATC
>JALYRS010000036.1 GCA_030855135.1 bacterium
GGCTCACGCTGCTGCCAGTGCCGTCTCCAACAGCCCCGGTGGTGCCTACAACCCGTTGTTTCTATATGGTGGAGTTGGAGTAGGAAAAACTCACTTAATGCATGCCATTGGCAATAATATTATTCGCAACAACCCTGACGTGAAGATGCTCTACTGCACTGGTGAAGAGTTTACTAATGAGATCGTCAATGCCATTCAAACCAAGAAAGCCTTTAGGTTTAAAGAGAAGTACCGCAACATCCAAGTGTTATTGATGGATGATATTCAGTTTGTGGCCGGAAAAAACGCCGTCCAAGAAGAGTTCTTTCATACTTTTAATGCCTTGATTCAGCAGCATAGCCAAATTGTCTTAACTTCTGATCGGCCACCACATGAGATCAACTTACTTGAGGATCGCTTGAGGTCGCGTTTTGAGGCTGGCTTGATGATCGATATTCAGCAGCCTTCCTTCGAGTTGCGGACGGCAATTCTGTTAATAAAGGCCGCCGCTATAAATATCCAGATTCCAATGGACCTAGCCCAGTTAATTGCCTCCAAAGTAGATAGCGCGCGCAAGATTGAGGGCATTATTACTAGCATTAGATCGGAAGTTGAGCTCAAGAAGCGCGAGATCAACACTCAACTGATTGAGGAAATCCTCCATACAGAAGCTGGTGAGGTTAAGAAAACCAGACTAAAAGTCACCCCTGCCGATGTGCTTCGGACTGTTGCCAATCATTATCGAATTAAGCAAACTGCCCTCAAGGGACAACGCCGAGTGGCGTCATTGGTCAAGGCTAGACATGTGGCGATGTTCCTACTCAAAGAAGACTTGGGCTTGCCGTATACTGAGGTGGGACAGTGGTTTTCTAACCGAGATCACACTAGCGCTCTTCACGCGATTCGCAAGATTGAGCGACTATTAATAACCGATGATTTACTACAAAGAGACGTCTCTGCATTGCGCATGTCTCTCTCGGCAGTCTCCAGATAGCAAGAAGCAAGTTATTCACCTATGTGAATAACTCAGTGAATAAAACCAGGGATAAGCTGTGGATCGCAGTGAAGAAGTATTAGGGCGATGTGCAATAAGTCGTCTCTCTGTGAATAACATTCGAAGTATTGTGCACAAGTTATTCAAAGTGCTCGTTCGAGAAAATTCACAGCGCTAAATAGAAGTTACTTGAGTAAAACTGCTCGGTTATCAACTTAGACACATACCTATTACTACTGTAACTATATTTAATATAAGAATTATACTAATAAGAGCACACCTCTATGAAAACAGTTTTATTACAAGAAAATTTCAAATCCGCACTTCAGCACGTTCAGAAAGCGGTCTCTTCAAAACCACAGCTACCAATACTTTCAAGTATTCTCTTTACCGCTACCACTGAGTATGTGGAGTTAGCCGCAACTGATTTATTTATCGGAGTTAAAGCTAGAGTGCACGGCACACAGACAGAGTCAGGCTCAATTGCTTTGCCAGGCAAATTACTGTTAGAGGGAATCAACAACTTACCGGCCGGCAACTTAGAGCTGGAGACTCAAGACACTCAATTAACTGTTAAGAGTAAAGCCGGCACTACTCTCTTCCAAGGTCAATCAGGCGAAGAGTTTCCGCCATTTCCAGAAGTTGTAGGTGAAGTATTTACTTTTGATGTCACTTTACTTGAGTCGGCTGAGTCTTATGTTAGATTCTCAGCCAGTGTAGATGGTACTCGACCAGTCTTGACGGCACTCAACTTCGTCTTTACACCTGAAGGTCTGGAGATAGTTGCCACCGACGGCTTTAGATTAGCGGTGTTACAACAACCCAGCGTCAGGTTAGAACAACCACGAAAAATGTTGATACCAGCCAAGGCCATTACGGAAATTTGCAAAATTGCCGCCCAAGAGAAAGTTACACAGGTCCAGATGATCGTGGCAGAAGAAATTAAGCAGTTATTGTTTAAAGTTAGTGAAGTTGAGGTGTATGTACGACTGATTGAAGGCGACTTCCCTCCATATCAAAAAATCATGCCTTCAGGTTTTGAGTTAGAAGTAGCCTTTGACGGTGATGAATTTGCCTCCCAACTCAAACGAGCGATCTTATTTGCTCGAGAGAGCTCTAATATCATTAAGCTGGCCATAGTCGACGAGACACTTACTTTAAGCTCCAACACCAGTGCTTTTGGTAACTTTACCGGCACCATGCCCGTAAAAATCCTCAAAGGTACTACTGGCACGATTGCATTTAATGGGAAGTACGTACAAGACTTTTTGGCGACTTTAAAACCCAAAGCCATCTGGTTCGGTATGAACGAATCCCTTAAACCCGCTGTCTTCCGGCCAGAAGGATTTACCGAGTATACCTATGTAGTTATGCCTTTCCGGGTGAATGATTAGAAATCCTCTGGTATAATCCACAATCTATGACTAAGCGCACATGGCAACCAAAAAAACACAAACGCATGCGTAAACATGGCTTTCTTGCACGAATGGCTACCCAAATGGGTAAAATCATCAAACAACGACGCCAACGAGGCCGCCACCGTTTGACTGTGGCTCGCAAAGGCATTTAGCCTTTACGAATCAGCTCGTTTCTAACTATGCTGCCCAAAAAACACCATCTACTACTTCGATCCGAAGTAGATTTTTTTGCCAGTAGTTATCGATCGGTGACAACTTCCTTCATCGTTCATACCAGAAAAACCTCCAGAGCAACTTGGCAAGCTGCGATAATCGTACCCAAAAAAGTAGCTCCCAAAGCGACGGATAGAAATGCATTCAAGCGAAGAGTTAGTGAGTTGTTGCCTACCGTCATATCAACTGAAAACACCGATGAAGTGGTATTAGTGGCACGCAAAAAAGCACTAGGAATGACTCGACCAGAGTTACTACTCGAACTACACAATGTCATACGCCATACAAATTATTAGACTCTATCAAACTACCGAGACAATTAAACAGCAGATTCTCTTATCTGCCTTTGGCTACGTTTTTAAATGCAAACACTCCCCCAGTTGTAGTGAATACGCCATTAAGCAGATAGCTGAGCGTGGTACAATCTGGGGATCATTACAGGCACTAGCGAGAATTCTACGCTGCTGGTGAAAACACATGGACATCTTAACAGACCTCTTTTTTCGTTTATTAGTTATCCTCAACTCAGCTACGGGCAACTTAGGCTTGGCAATTATTCTGTTTACCATCTTAATTCGCTCTATTGTTTTGCCGTTGTCACTACCTTCAATCAAGGCTCAAAAGAGAATTCAAGAGCTTCAACCAGAGATAAAACAACTCAAAGCTAAGCATGGAAAAGATAAAAAAGCCTATCAAGTGGCTCAAATGGAGCTTTATAAAAAATATAACGTTAATCCCTTAGCTGGTTGCTTGCCTCAATTGCTCCAGATTGGTGTCCTCTTTTTTCTCTATCAAGCACTCAACAACTTCTTAAATCAACCAGTTATTGAAGGCGTCACGATTAATCCACAATTTTTGTGGCTAAACCTGACTAGCCCAGATGCGCTATATATCATCCCCGTACTGGCGGCCCTCACACAGTTAGTTTTGTCACTAATGATCATCCCAGCTACCGAGACACCAGACGTAGTGCCAAATAATAGTAAAAAGAAAAAAGTAGTAGAAGCCAACAAAAAAGAAGAAGATGTAGCCGAGATGGCTGCCTCGATGCAACAACAAATGATGTATATCATGCCGTTGATGACTGGTTTTATTGCCTTAAGTTTTCCCGCCGGCCTAGGTTTGTACTGGATCGCCTCCACCCTCTTTAGTATTGCTCAACAGTACTTCTTATCAGGACCAGGCGGCATAGTTACATACACCAAACGTATTGCCAGCCGATTTGGTTTAGTTAAAACTGCTGTAGCACAAAAGTAAAGGAGTTTATGACCATTGAAGATTACTTAACAAAACTACTACAACACGCGGGTGTGGATCCAGAAAACCTCAAGTTAGAGATCGTTGAAGACGAAACTTCAGTCAACGCAGTGGTAGAGGTTTCACCAGAAGACTCCGGTCTGTTGATTGGTTTCCACGGCGATACGCTAAACTCTATTCAACGCATGACCAGAATTGTCTTTCAAGAGTATCTACAAGACAAGCGATTTACCCTAAACATTAATCAATATCGAGAGCAACGAGCGGAAAAGCTAAAAACGATGGCTATCGACATCGCTCAACGAGTCTTAGAAACGGGCGAGACTTACGAGTTTTCATTCTTACCACCTCAAGAAAGATTTGTTATTCATAGTGTGTTGTCGGAAATGCCAGAGTTTGAATCACTGGAAACTGTTTCTGAGGGCGAAGGCAATCAACGGTACTTAACTATCAGACCTAAAGCAGCTTAATGCCTGATTCACTGATTACTATTCACACCGACGGTGGTGCCCGCGGCAATCCTGGTCCGGCTGCCAGCGGAGTGTTAATTGAGCAGGACGGAAAAGAGTTAGCTCGGCTGTCTGAGTACTTGGGGACCGCCACCAATAACGAAGCAGAGTATAAAGCCTTTCTCCTTTCACTACAGTGGTTACAAGAGCATCAACCAACAGCCACTAAAGTTCAGTGGTTACTTGATTCAATGTTGGTGGTGGAGCAGCTACAACGTCACTGGAAGATCAAAGAAGCGCGGCTGTTGGCGATTGCTCAGGCTTGCTGGAAAATAATGGATACTCTCCCCTATCAGACCTCCATCGGTCACGTGGCGCGCAAAGACAATGCCATTGCTGATTCATTGGTCAATCAAGAATTAGACAGCCAACCAATTGCTTAGCTATACTTCAAACAACTTTGTACCTTACAATGGGTAGACTCGCCCTATGTCTTCTGGATTTGTAACTCAATTAGTTAGTGATTTACCAACAGTTGTAATTATCACTGATACGTCAGTCATAGTTGAGGAGTTGGAGCGACAACTGGGGATCCTTGGTCTTAGTGTGGTGGTCATCCCCTTACATGATCTAGAGAAACAGCAGACTCAATTAGAAAACAGAGAAGTATATAAGACCCTCTGTTGGTTAACTAAACCAAGTGAGCTTACCACCAGTTCAAGAGAACAGTTAATAACATTTCTCCGTACTCGACCCGAATTAGTGCTGCTAGCCCTCCATTGGCTGCCAGAACTTACTACCACTGCCGCTGAGTTTTCACTCTGGTCTCAACACTCAGCCGCCCAAGCTCAACTCCTACTCTATCTTCAATCAACACTCCCTGAGGCTCGTTTTGCTCTCTGTAAAGATGTGGCTCCCGAGGTTTTTGCCAGTTACCTACCCCTACGCTTAGGTTTAGCTGGTTTCTCTCGAGGCGTACTGTTCGATCCCCAAGTGACGTGGCGGTGGCAAACAGTGTCTCAAGTCAGTCGAGTCTTAGCTCGAGTCTTAACGCGACCCGACGCCAGTAACTCTGTGATTGAAGGCGTGGCAATGGAGAGTGGTACTCTGTGGGAAAAACTTCAGGCTGCGTATGGTATCTCGACTCAGGTTAAGTTGAGAATTGATACTCGTCACACAACAAGCGCTTCTGGCCTGCCTGAAGGCTTTAAATCGATCAAAACAGAAGGTATCGCCCTCCAGGAGATTGTGACAAACATCACCGCTTTTCTAAGTACTAAACGGGCTCAGGCGAGCTTGCCGACAGAGAACGTCACTAACCTACCTACTCCCGAAAAACAGCAGACAGATGTAAGCAAGCCCCAAGCTCAATCGCAGCCCGTAGTTGTACCAGTACTTCCTCCAGTTGAGTTTGCATCGGAACACCAACTAGAGCAGGAAAAAGTTGCGGCCTCAGCGTCCGTAGCGCCTGAAAGCAAAGCAGAAATTACAGACGAAACAGAGTCTGCTCTAGGTGATGATGATGACGCCACACTTGAAGAAGCAACCCAGAGAATTTTCAAAGAATACCGACTGGTGCAGAAAAAAGATCATGTGACGACGATGGTAAAAGACACCACCAGTGTGACTAAAAAAACACGTCACAAGCGAAAGTTGTTTTGGGGTGGTGTAGCGTTCTCTACTCTGGCTTTATTAGTGAGCGTACTGGCTGTGAGTTACTTTGTGGCCTGGAGTATGTTTAAGGGCTCACTCGATGAATGGCTGGCTAGTTTTACTCTCGCCCCCACCGCTCAAGCCGTTGATATGAGCTCGATTCAACCCTGGAAAAGTGTCGTAGAAAGTGAAATTAAGCTCTACTCCCTGATTGTGGATGAAAGCATATTTGCGCAGCCCCTAGCGGTCTTAAGCGTCATTGATGATGTGGTAGCACTCCAGGCTCAGATGGCGGAAATTTCCTTACTGGGGCAACAAGCTTACGCAGAAGTGACCTCCACCCAAACCGGCGATATCCTCTCTACCTATGCTGAGCTAGCTAGCAAATCACAGACGAGCTACGAGCAACTCTCGGTCATCCAGGCAAAGATTAAGCAGATTGAGCCATCGGTTTTCCCTGAAGCCACCCAAAAGCGCTTAAAAGAGCTAGAACAGTCATTAAATACCTACAAACAGGCATTGCTCGTACCACAGCAATTACAGCCGTTATTACCCGTTCTGCTGGCTTCTGAGGGTAAGCGCACATATGCTGTGCTGTTTCAAAACAACCAAGAGTTACGACCAAGTGGTGGGTTCATTCAGTCGGTGGCATTAATCACTGTTGATAAAGGCAGCATCATCGATACTCAAGCTTGGAGTGTGTATGACCTTGACTCGAGGTTTTCAGGCGTGGTCGAGCCACCAGCTGATCTAAAACAGCACCTAGGCGAACAACAGTGGTTCTTGAGGGATAGTAACTGGAGTCCTGACTTCCCTACTGCTGGTCGTCAGGCTGCATTTTTTATCGAAAAAGCTACTGGCAATCGAGTTGATGGTGTAATCGGCCTTCACTTGGGGGTGATGGAGCAATTAATCAAAGTCACAGGGCCCATTGAGTTGCCCGAGTACAACGAAGTTTTAACCGATAAGAACCTGTCTGAGCGAATGGAGTTTCACTCAGAAGTACAGCTAGTGGCCACTGGCACTCCTGACTACTCAACGGTGGTGCTCAATAAACTGCTCCAAAAACTACAGACCACATCAGGTGAGAAAACAACGAGTATTCAAACAGTGCTCCAAACCGCCCTTGCCGAGCACCAAGTAACATTTACTTTAATCGATCCCGATGAAAATGTAAGTTTGCAGACGCTCGGCTGGACTGGCTCGCTCCTCTCCCCTAGCTGCCCAGCCCAGCTCAAGTCTGCCAACTGTTTTGTCGATACGATTGCCCAGAGTGAAGCCAACGTGGGAATTAATAAAGCTAATATCTATGTTTCGCGAGATACTCGGCACAGTGTGCGGCTCTCCCCCACTCAAGCAACGCACAGCCGCACTGTCACTTTTAACAACAAATCCAGCTCAGTGGCCTGGCCCAAAGGCCCCTACAAAAACTATCTGCGTTGGTATGTTCCTAGCTCTGCTACCGTCAAGACAGTTGCGATCAACGGTCGCCTTCTCTCTCCGGAGCAAATCACTCAGTTTACCGATCAAGGTAGACGCGTGGTGGGAGTCAATGTCGAGGTACCGATTAAACAACAAGTGATTGTTGAGTTTGCCTACTCTGTGCCGTTTAGCCCAGCGGATTCAGCTGGGTATGCCCTCTTTAGCCAACTACAACCAGGCTTAATTGAGTCAACTCAAGCAGCTACCATCACCGTCGACGATAAGAGCAAGCCAAGTTTAATTGCACCGCAGGCTACTCTCTCTGGTAACGTCATTACCTTTGAGCCTACCTCCGACACCCACTCGTTCGTTGGTGTGTCCTTTTAGTTGATTGATCAATCAAAAAAAGTCATAATCTCCCTAATAAAATCACCGCAGGTACCTCTTTCTCGAAAACCTGGTACAATATGCTCTCAATATTTTAGGAACTATATGGCCAATAAAATCACAATTACCGCTCAAGCCCGACAAGTAATCGGAAAAAAAGTTAAAGCTCTTCGTCTACAAGGCTTAGTGCCGGCAAATGTGATGGGTGGGGATGTCAAACCAACCCCAATCTCACTTGGTAAATCTGCTTTTGATAAGCTTTACCGTCAAGTAGGTGACACAGGTTTGGTGTACTTGACCATCGAAGGTGAAAAAGTGCCTCGACCTGTCTTACTCGATGAAGTTAGTTACCATCCAGTTACCAATCAAGCAATGCACGCCGTCTTCAAGCAAGTGGACTTAAAAGAGAAGATCACCGCGGAGATTCCAGTGGAGCTAGTAGGCGAGAGTGGAGTTAAAGATGGCGTGGTCCTACTTGGCTTCAATACCATTGAGGTGGAAGCTTTACCAACAGACTTCCCTGAGAGTTTCGAGATCGATATCTCTGCCTTAACCGAGGTTGGTCAAGGTATTACCTTCAATGAATTAGTCTACGATCGTAGTAAAGTCACTTTGATGATTGATGAAGATCAACTCGATTCACCAGTGGTAACGGTCCAGGGTGCTCAGCAAGAAGTTGAAGAAACAGAAGAACCAATCGAAGGTGAAGTGCCTGCTGAAAGTGAAGCTCCAGCCGCTGAAGCAGCTACTGAGTAATCACTGTATTAGGGCTGCTTTCTTGAGCTCGTCGAAAATACTCTCTCGATTCACTGGTTTTTCCTAAAGCCTCTGATATAACCCCCAAGTTTAGTAATACATCCTGATGTGTTGGTTGTTGCGCCTCCAAGGCCTTCCAGTGGTCGTAAAGCGTCTCTAACTCTTGTTGGCTCACTACGAGTTCGACCGTCTCAAAAATAGGGGAGAGGTGGGTGGTTGTAGCTGGTGGGAGGATAGTCAAGGGAGTAGCTGAACTGAGTGCCAATGGCTGGAGGTAGGCCACCCACACACTATAGGCAAAGAGTGCCATAGCAAAGACTACACCAGTAAAGCTGGGCAGTTTACCCAGGAGTAGTCTCAACAAGGTGGGAGAGGCCACCACCATTAAACGAAGGACAAAAACCGGAGCTACAACCCAATTCATCATAAGGTTGTACGATAGCAGAGAATCAGGCTTGTGGCCAAGCGGTAGTAATCAGTAGGGGAGAGAGCTCGGGGTTACTCTTTCGCAGTTCTTGCCAAGCGGCTTCCGTAACGAACGGCACAAAAGGATGGAGCAAGGTTAAGAAAGTAACGAGACCCTTCAATAGCTGTGCAGCAGTAATCTTGTCGTTTTTAGCTTCTTCAATTGCTTCATCACAGTACCAATGCCAAAATTCGTTATATGCAGTCTCGGCCGCTAAGCCCAGTTTGAGATTATCTAGCTGTTGGGTTATTTCTTGAGTCACAGTCGTAAGTTTTTGATCAAACTCGGCATTTTCACTCACAGGGCGCGAGCTGGCGTCTGTGGCTTTTCCCGCCTCACTCAGTTGAATTACATAGCGGGTGGCATTCCAAATTTTATTGGTGAAGTTACGCATGGCTCTGAAATCTGGATCACCAACTGATTTATCTAATCCTGGTGAAGAACGAATTACCAGCGCCATTCTTAAGGCATCAGCCCCATACTTCTCGATGATTTCTAGGGGGTTGACTACATTGCCTTTGCTCTTGCTCATCTTCTGTCCCTTGCTATCTCTCACGAGTCCATGCAAATAAACATTGGTGAATGGGCTTTTTCCCGTGGAATCCAGACAAAGGAGCAACATTCTCATTACCCAAAAAGGGAGGATGTCATAACCAGTTTCCATGACTGTTGTGGGATAGTATCGGTAAAAGTCATTTTGGCCGCTGTTCTTGAGAGTTGCGTACGGCCATTGGCCAGAACTGAACCAGGTGTCAAAGGTGTCAGTTTCCTGAAGGTGATGATCGCTTGGCGATACCTTTGATACTAGCGGGGTAGCGCCCTGGGGTGCGCGAACCTTTTGCAGACCGGCAGTTATCTCTGATAAGGTAAATGCTTGAGTTACTAAAGGAGTGGAGTCGGGGGCTTCTATACCTGGGACGGCCTCAATACTGCGCAACGTACTGTCTGCGGGGTGTAGTAACTCACCAATTGGCGCTTTTATCCGAGTGCCGCGATAGATAAATGATACTTCTATCTCGGTATCAGCCTCGACGTCATACCAGACAGGTAATCGAATTCCCCAGACTATTTGCCTAGAAATATTCCAGTCGCGGAGATTATTCAGCCAGTGCTTGAGGATTTTGTCGTGTCCTGCGCCATGAATTTTTACTTCACCGTTTTTAAGTGCAGCTAAGACAGGCTTTACCAGGGGTTTGACCGAGATAAAAAACTGTGACAATGGTAGCGGCTCGAGGACATTGCCACAGCGATAGCAAGTCCCCACGCTGTTAGTATATTCTGTATTAACTTTGACCAGCAAGCCATCTGTTTCTAGATCTTTGACCATTAATTCTCGAGCTTGAGCCACTTTTTTGCCATGATACGTGGTGGCTCTTTCGAGGTAGAGTGCTTCACGACCATCACTAGTTGTGGGTGGATTCTCGAGGAACCAGGAAAAATCCATCCGACCATTAAAGTCAATAATGGGGGAGACTGGCAGATTGTATTTTTTACCTAGCTCAAAGTCATGTGGATCATGGGCTGGGGTAACTTTCATGATGCCGGTTCCAAAATCTGGATCGACTTCTTCGTCAGCGATGATGGTCATTGTGATGGGACCCAGTAAGCCAGCTATCTGTAAGGTTTCACCAATATACTTTTGATAACGAGGATCGTTAGGATTAACGGCTAAAGCAGTGTCGCGGAACTTGGTTTCCGGCCTGACTGTCCCGATGACGAATGGACCGTACTGGAGATAGTAAAAAGGGGAGTTCTTCTCGACATGATTGACTTCTAGATCAGAGTAGCTAGTGCCGCAGTGAGGACAGTAGTTCACCAGCTGCAAGTTTCTGTAAACTAAGCCTTTGTTGTGTAGGGAAACAAACGTGTCGAGGACTGTCTCCACGATGGGGGGGTTGAGGGTAAATTGGAAACGACTCCAGTCTGCACTGGCACCCATTTTTTTCATCTGATTCACTGCCACATCAGAGTTTTCCTGCACGTACTCCCAGATCATTTGATAGAGAGTTTCCCGATCGAAATTAAAGCGACTTTTGCCTTGTTTCTTGAGTTTTTTTTCAAAGACAAACTGCGTCTCGATGCCAGCATGATCGGTGCCCGGCAGCCATAAAGTATCATCACCAAGCATGCGGTGATAGCGGATCAAGAGGTCTTCTAGCGAGACAAACATGGCGTGGCCAATATGGAGCGGATCATTCGCATTTGGCGGCGGCATGATAATGGAGAATGGTTTCTTAGTCGGAGCAGGGGAGTCTGAGCGCTGTACGACCACAGTATCTGGATTAAAAGCATCTGCTTCGCTCCAGAGTGCATAAATTTGATCTTCAAATGCCAAGTGGTTATAACGACTATCCATAGGGCGATTATATAGCAGCCTGTGAAGATGGTAGATGCGGAAAGTTTTTAGGGACCCGTGATGTACTTGGCAGACCAAGGCACATAGTTGGAGCTGTACTGCTTCTCGCTCAAAACTTGGCCATCTTTATCGCGTATAGTATGGGTAAATCGGGTTTTTATACCGGGATTAGCCCAGTCTACTTGCTTGACTGCACCCGGTGGTAATGAGGGATCTACGGTGTAGACAGCCGGTGGAGCGGGTCGGGCATCCCAGCTTTGGT
>JALYRS010000074.1 GCA_030855135.1 bacterium
CAATCAGCTGCCAAGCGAGGCGAGATGTTTCTCAAGTACAACGACTACTCATACGATGCTTCTCAAAGTGGTTACACCATGGAGAAAGCTATGCGAGAAGTCGGGTACAGGAATATTGTTTGGGGTGAGGCTCCCACACCTGGATACTTTGAGGCTGAAGAACTACTGGAAAATCAATTTGCCTTTCCCCAGTCTAAATCATTTCTCTTAAATCCCGAGTATCAGGATATTGGAATTGCAGAAGTTCAAGGCGAGGTTAATGGTTGCCCAGCTCACCTGATTGTGCAGCAGATGGCGGGGTATGTGCCGCCCAATTACAAACCAAACGAACTCCAAGCTTGGCGCGAGTTACTCAGTAGTTTACGTGAGGTGGAGGTTGGTTGGTCGTCGCTAACTGAGAGTGGTGAGTATTATCAGTCACGCAAAAGTGATATTGATCGCATCAATGAGATTATTTCACTCAGGCTGAGCAGCACGGCCACAATCTTAAGTAAAATGGAGGCTAATCAATGGTTGAGTGCTGCGGATGAGAATCTCATTGAAAATGATAAAGCGTTGGCCAGTGAACAGCAAGAATTAGCACGAAAACTTAACTCACAGTAGTTTTCCCCTTTGACAATCGTTTTAATATATTCTAATATTCGAATATGTATACGGAAATATTTGAGTTACAGAGTGAGTTGCTCAAAGCGCTAGCCCATCCGCGACGTCTGGAGATAATTCAGTTGCTGCGAAACCATGCATTATGTGTGTCTGACATTTATGAAATGCTTGATTTACCCCAAGCTAATATAAGTCAACATTTAATGATACTAAGAGATGCGAATGTGGTAACTACTTCTAAACAAGGTAAGCAAGTTATTTACAGCGTCACTGATGAGAAAATCCTTGAGGCGAGTGACTTGTTGAGAGCTGTGCTAATTGAGCAGCACCAAGGAACTCCCATTGCATCAAGCTTAGCACTGAGAATGCAAGATTTGTTGCCTTTAGTGATAGATCCTGTTTGTCACATGCGCTTATCGCCTAAGACTGCTGGTTATCATACTCATCACAGTCAGCAAGAGTATTATTTTTGTGCCAGCGGTTGCTTAAAAAAGTTTATGGAAAAACCCTCTAGGTATGTCTAATACTCATAATAATTCTAGTACTCATACAACTGCGTCGCTACCAATTGTTGGTATGCACTGTGCATCATGTGCGAGCACAATTAAGCGGACTTTATCAAAGTTAGATGGAGTCGAGGAGTGTGAAGTTAACTACGGCACAGAGCAGGCAAAACTTACCTATAACCCACAAAAAACATCAATAACTAAAATGAATGAAGCCGTGAACAAATTTGGATATGACTTACAGGCACCTACACCCTCTATGCATGATGGTCATGACATGATGGTGCCACTTTCCTCTGACGCTTCAGTCAAGGAAAGGAAGCTTAAAGAGTTAGCTGAGCTAAAAAAACACTGGTCTACAGTCTTGCCATTCGTAGCTGTAAGTATTTTCATGATGACTTGGGAACTTGGTGCGGATCCACTAGGTGTATGGCCGATGATGCCAATGGTCGTAGCAGAGTTCTTACATCATCTACTGCCACTTTTTGCCACGTATACCTTATTTGTAATAGGTGCGCCATATCTCAAAGCTGTTTATACGTTCATAAAGTACAGAGTTGCTAACATGGACACGTTGGTGGGGATTGGGACGTTAGTGGCATTTCTCTACAGTTTCTTCATCTCGGCATTTGAGGATGTGTTAGCCCCTTTTATTAATACCGACCAGTCGTACTATGATGTGACAATTGTGGTGATAGGTTTTATTACCCTGGGCAAGTTTTTAGAAGCACGATCAAAATTAAGAACTGGTGAAGCTATAGAAAAGCTTTTAGAGCTGCAAGCAAAAAATGCTTTAGTTCTGAGGAATGGAAAAGAGATTGAAATCAGTGTTGATGAGCTCGTTATCGGTGATGTACTGTTAGTGAAGCCTGGACAAAAATTTGCCGTAGACGGTGTAATTTCCAAAGGTAGTACCTCGGTTGATGAAGCAATGATAACGGGAGAGTCACTGCCAATAGATAAGAAGATGGGCGACATTGTCATCGGCGCTACCATCAATAAACAAGGTTCAGTTCAGGTGACAGTGACTAAAGTCGGTAATGACACCATTCTGTCTCAGATTATCAAGATGGTGGAGTCAGCTCAGGGCTCTAAAGCACCAATTGAAAAATTGGCCGACTCTGTCTCCGCAGTGTTCGTTCCCATAGTATTAGTATTTTCAGTCGTAGTGCTGCTGGGGTGGATCTTAATTGGTTCGCAGTTTATGCCACTTTCGGAAGCGATAAGTATTGGAGTTACCAGCTTTGTAGGTATCTTGGTGATTGCGTGTCCTTGCGCGATGGGCTTGGCTACACCAACGGCGGTAATAGTAGGGGTAGGTAAAGCTGCACAAGAAGGCATTCTCATTAGAAATGCAGAGAACCTCCAGAAACTTCACTCGGTAGACCATGTGATATTTGATAAAACAGGTACGCTTACTGTTGGCAAACCCTCGGTCACTGATATCGATGTCATAGAGCCGTTTACTGAGAAGAAAGCATTACAAATACTTTTCTCATTGGAGAAGCTGTCTGAACACCCCTTAGCGCACGCCATTGCGGAAAAGGCTAAGCAAAATAAAGTTAAAGCGCTGGAGGTGAATAACTTTGTGGCCCTTGAAGGCAAAGGGGTAAAAGGTAAAGTGGGCACTGACCTCTACTATGCAGGGAATGTGGCCTTGGCTAAAAATCTAGCACTCGAACTCAATACTAGTATTATTGATGCATATACCTCAGTCGGAAAAACGCCAATTCTACTAATGAACACTCACAAAGTACTGGCCTATATCGCAGTGGCAGACGTCATTAAAGAGACAGCTAAAGCGACCGTCCAAGCCTTACAAAGTAAGGGTATCGGTGTCACGATCTTGACTGGAGATAATCAACAAACGGCGCAGTATATAGCAAACCAGATTGGTATCACTAATGTAGTAGCTGAAGTGCTTCCGGCTGATAAAGCAGAGGCAGTGAAAAAACTACAGTCAGAAGGCCACACGGTAGCAATGGTTGGTGATGGTATCAATGATGCTCCGGCCTTAGCCACCGCCGATGTAGGTATTGCCATGAGTACAGGCACTGATGTAGCAATTGAGTCAGCAGGCATTACGATTCTTGGCGGAAGTATCGCCAAAATACCAAAAGCAATTCACTTGTCTAAGGCAACGATGAATACTATCAAACAAAACTTGTTTTGGGCGTTCTTCTATAATGTGGCAGGGATTCCAATTGCCGCGGGACTGCTCTATCCAGTATGGGGAATTCTACTAAATCCAGCTATTGCTGGTGGCGCGATGGCGTTTTCAAGCGTGTCAGTTGTGCTGAATGCGCTACGATTAAAAACTGTAAAGGTCTAGGTGCAGTATGAATTTATGGATTATATTTCTCACGGGTCTGACTACTGGAGGCTTATCTTGCTTGGCAATGCAA
>JALYRS010000037.1 GCA_030855135.1 bacterium
CCATCTCGGGGAGTGCCCCGACCATCACGGTTACTAGTGGCAAAGTAGATGTAGCCGTCTGGGCCTGTCACAATCTCCCGCACTCTCCCCACATTAATATCCGGTAATTTTTCGTAACGCACAACCTTCTTAGGTTCATTCTCATCAAATATGACTCGCATAATGCCTTCTCCACGCAGCATAGCGAACAAAAAAGAGTTCTTTAGTTGTGGAAAGACATCGGCATCATAAAAAGCTGCGCCTGCAGGAGCCACAGCCGGCGTGAATACAAGTAATGGAGCAACAAAACCCTCATCATTTCGATCGTGTGACACTCTTGGCCAACCATAATTTTCACCTGCCCCAATGAGATTCACTTCATCACCACCAGGTGGACCGTCATTTCGCGATGGCCCGTGCTCAGTTGCGTACAGCTCACCCGTCACGGGGTGCCATGCAAAACCTTGAGGATTACGATGCCCCCACGTATACACAGGAGAGTCGGGGATTGGGTTGTCACTTGGTATGCTGCCGTCGTCGTTTAGCCGCAGAAACTTTCCTGAGAGGGCGGTGGAGTCCTGGGCAGATTCAGGCTGCTGAGCATCGCCCGTAGAAATATACAACTTAATATCTGGTCCAAAATGTAATCTGTTGCCCGCGTGGTTATTGGCTGCCGGAATGTCGTCAATAATCAGCAGCTCATTTTCTAGCGAGTTGCCAGTATCAATAAAGCGCAAAACTTTTACTACCTTAGCCTCGTTCTTTTGATACGCTAACGAAATGTAGACGAAACGATTGGTGGCATACTGCGGATGTAGCGTTAAGCCCATTAGACCTTCTTCACTCTGGCTGACCGTCTCAGGAAATTCTTTAATCGCTCTTGGTTGTAGCTGACCATTTATAATCACGCGAACTTTACCAGGTCGCTCAGTGACTAAAATGCGGGTTGGGCTGGTAAAAACTATACTCCACGGAACGTTTAGTCCAGTGATGTACTTTTCTACTTTATAGAGAACTGGCTGGGGAGAGTTGTCGGTTGCCGCAACATCCACTAGTTCTGCTTGTTGCGTCTCTGGTAAAAAAGAAGCTGTAGGAATGCTGTCGGCAGTGGAAGGAAAGAACAGCTTTTGCCACGAGCTACCCTCTGCCATATAAATGGCTGCACCTATGAATAATAAGACTACGATGGCGATTACCCCATAAAAAGCTCTTTGCATTGCTCTATTGTAATCAATCATCGCTATCGTACAGTAAGAAATGTATAAGAACGCTTGCTTTTTTGGCGAGATACGATATTATTTGATTGGTTGATCGCCAAACTGGGGCGTTTACTCGCTTAATATCGGGGAATCGCAGAATTCACAGGTGCGCTGCTACGTTCTGCCCCCAGGAGCCTGCTCGTTTTATACGAGCGTACTACCGACGATCACCAAGACATGATCGTGGGATGCGCTAGCATTAACTTGCTAGCCCGACTCTCCGTCATCCCCAGACCCGGTCGCAGTAAGGCCGGGTCATTTTTTTTATATTAGGTGATCCGTTAAATGGTACAATGTAGCCTTAATTGCCGATGTGGCGAAACTGGTAGACGCGCACGCTTCAGGAGCGTGTTCTCGCAAGAGAATGGAGGTTCGAGTCCTCTCATCGGCACCACTCCAACATGAAAAAGGGAAGACCGAAGTCTTCCCATATTTTTAGCGATAGCTCGCTACCTGTTCTGTAAATAGGTGTCGAACAACATCTTTGTCCCATGTACTCTGCGTCATATGAAGTAACAGCTCCTTAGCAATCTGCTGCTTACGGTTTACTTTGCGGCGTAGCTGGAAATCGGAGACGTGGCCCATGACAAACTGCAGATTTGGATAGACTTCCACAATCAGCTCGCCGTGGAGTGTCAGCCCGTTTGTAGCCGCCTGCACGGTAAATACCTCACTCGACCAAAATAGCTGGGGGACCTTGGCCTCATCGTATAGTACAGCCAGTGGACCACTGTGTGAGTAGGTCAGAAGCTCGTTAGTGAACCCTGTGAGTAGCTTTAGCTCAATCTCGCCTTTAAAGGCAATATGAGCAAAGTATGATGCCACGATTGCATCTCTCCACATGAAGTGCGTATTACCTCTCTCATCCGTCAGCTGCTGACCAATAAAATCTTCAAACTTCACAGCAGTCTACCTCACTGCTAACGTCATTTTAACGTGCGGACAAGGAGGATAGTATATCCTATAGCTATTAAGAATCAATATTGGTCAGTTTAACCTCTATTTGATTAATCCAATCCCACTCACTCCATTCAGTACTGCTTAGTTTAATCATTTGCTGACGAGTTTCCGGCGGTAAAAAAGTAGGGAAGGCGATAGTTTTTACATTCCGTCGCTCTCTCTCAATACGTACAACGGTCTCCGTCTCATCCTGAGCTATCTCATATGTATCTCCAA
Source organism: bacterium (assembly GCA_030855135.1). Lineage (GTDB taxonomy): Bacteria > Patescibacteriota > Microgenomatia > UBA1400 > PJMF01 > JALYRS01. The sequence goes on from JALYRS010000037.1 coordinate 2,415, forward strand.
AAAATGGTAATGGCTGTGACCACTCTCCCTCTATAACTCTTGAGGGCATTTTGGCTGCGACGGCGGCATCTGAATCAAAAAAGTTAAATACAGGTTTGGGAGTAGAGACTTCTATCAGCGCTTGTGTCTCACAGGCAGCCATCTTAAGTTGATGGAGTATATACTTCACGAAACCAGGGTTGGCAGGATCTGTCTCAGCCAATATCTCAGGGGGAATATTGAAGGCATAGTCACTGTCAGTTCCCGTTGCAATCATTAGTAAAACTCCGTCACTCCTATAAATACCACTGGCTAGACTCTGACCTCTGGCTTCAGATAACACAGTAATATCAATCATTGAGTGTTGCGGAAAAGCCGTTTCAATCTTGACTGGATACTGATTGCCAGAAGAGCCATGCAGTACTCTGACTTTTTTTATCACATCTGCGTTCACCTGTGGATAGAAACGTTCTGCTGAGATTTCATGCAGATGCGCCATCGTAAATAACATGAACTCTATTTCTGTCCAGTGGCTGTCGTACAGTCGGGCTTCTTGGGATATGACTTCCGTCGAAACCAGAAGCGTCGCCGCGTAATCTGCCCAGGGCTGATCGCTTATTCCCAGTAGTTTTTTGTGAATCCACAGTTGCTCGGGTTTACTCATCTTGAGCTGATTATAGCCTACAACACCTAGTCTATCTGGACATTCTGCTCTATAATAAGCCATTCTCGCCCAGGTGGTGAAATGGTATACACGTACGCTTGAGGTGCGTATGCCGAAAGGTGTGGAGGTTCAAGTCCTCTCCTGGGCACTCTTTACTTAATAGTACTTTTAAGTTAATTCAATTACACTTGAAAGTGTACATGGCAAACCCCGATTTACAGCAGAATTTTCAAATTCCGAGTCATCTTTCTCAAGACCAGAGTAGTGAACTAATTGATAAAATGGAGTTGCTTTCCCGAGAAGAGTTCTTGCAGTTTTTTCATGCACACGTAGATGAATATGACCCTAATTGGATAGTCAGAAATCCTAGTAACTTCTTAGCTAAACGTAGGATTAAACTTAATGATGGCCTGCCCTATGTTAAAGACGCATGTATATTTAACTCCACCTATAATAGCTACTCTCGCTTAAGAGATGCCCACTATTTATGGACACAGGAATTTTTATCGCCCGATAATTTTGAGGTCTTTATTAAGCTCATTCAAACGGATTTTTCTCGAGAAGAATTTTTAAACCAAATGAATGAAGCTGACTATAATTTTATGACACACTGGGCAACTTTAGTTATCCGGTTTTCCAAGGCATATCCTGACATCTTGCCAGCTGATTTAGTCTATGCCTCTTCAAGTTTACTAGGCTTTATCCAAGCTGCAAATGATGCTCGGGAAGGTGAGCAATTTGCTTATGGAAGTGAACCTAATTGGACCTATAAATACCGACAATTACTGCCTCTTTATGAAGTAGGAAGTAATCCAACGGACATGTTTAAATCATTGTCAGAAGAGCCAGCTGGACCTGCATATACACAATCAGTTGATACCGCCTTGAGACATCTTCCTTTTGATCTGGGGACTCATAGAGAAGCGGGACTGCACTATGGTAGTACTACCTCTACTTCCCGGCTAGATACCCGTCGTGCCCAAAATGTTCCTGCGGAAGATAATGAAGATATTGCTCGAACAGTGGCATTTGCCCAAGCAATGCGTAAACGTGATGAGCAGTCAAATGCATACTTTCGAACTGAAGTTGGTCAACGTCAATCTTTTGCAAGTGAGTTTAAGCGACTGACTGTATTGATTGAGACAATGACAAATCAAGCTGATCCTATTCTCTCATTCACAATTAAAAATGCTCAACAACTAGATCTCGCTCAGATCATACTTCAAAACAAAAATGGCCTATTTATTGGTTTTGAATATCAAACCCAGTTGAGCACGATTCAAAATACTGTAGAGGTTTTGCTTAAAAAAGTAAGTATTGAAACCTGGGATCTCAACCGTCCTCAGCTTATTACTTTGCTAGAAATTATGAGAACTCTTAGAGCTGAAATGCTTAAAATTGATGAGGATTATTATGACTATGAAAAAGAACGGCAAAAGTATAGGGGCGAAAAAGTAAGCCTCTACGAGCGAGAAGAAACTGAAATTCTCAACTTACTTAAAGCCTTCGTAGAAAATGATATTGTAAAAAGTGACCGAATTAATCAGTCAATTATAGATAGGCTCCTAGGTAAACGTAAGAAAAGTCAGGTTACCTTACTGCCTAATTATCCTGTTTTAGGGGCCGTAACGTTATCCACGGTTCTTTTATTAGCTGGTTATCTTGAATCTCAAGGCCCGCTCTTTAGCTGGGGGAATAAGCTTCGAGAAGTTACAGAAAGGGTAATTGAAGATTTTGGTACCTATGCCCAAGCAATTCTTTATAGTTGGGCTGGAGCAGGTGAAGCTGGTGAGAGATCAAGCAACAGCAACCTTGGTTATCGGCAACTTCAAGTAAATGCTTATCTCGAAGCCAACCATACGTATGTACCCCAAAACACAAATTTAGAAGCAATCAAACAACAACACGACCAAACACCTCGATTTACAGTCGAGACACCTCAAGGTGCACGTCGGGTACTTCCTAATAGGAGTCAAAACTACACCTTTGACCCAGATAATCCTTTTCGAGTTAACTGGAGTACCAGCGATCTCCGTGCAATAAGTTTTTCAACTCCACTGATTGAACCACTTAACCATAGTACCGGTCCGGCTCCCGATGTTCGATTAACAGTCGATATGCGAAATATCTCAACTCAAGGCTTATTACTTCCTGTGAACCAAGACATTAATAATAAACTAACGCTACATCTATACTCATATAATCCCGATTTTTTCAGTATAGAGTCTCCTGATAACGTCACGCAGTACCAACCCACTTTTGTGGCTGATGAAAATGGTGCAGCGTTTCTTTTTTTCCCCCCGCTTCATATCAGTCCGGATACAGTGGATGTGCCAGAAATAATCGTAGATATCTTCTTAGAAAATGACCAAGCGGCTCAAAATTTCTTTCCCAACTATGCGTTTGGAATCACTTTTACTCCTTATGGTTACGGTAATCCTTCAACCCGTCAACTCTTAAGACCTATCACTGAATATCTTGAAGCTAGTCCCACGACAGAGAATTCAACAGAGGCTGCCGATGTTTCTCAACCTCTAGCAGCAGAAGAATTGACCGCCTTTCTCATTGAACAAGGATTTGATCTGAATAAACTATATAAAATATTGTATAACATTAATACTCCTGAGGCAGAACCATATCACATAGTCACCGAAACTATGTCTAAAGTATATTATGATGATAACAGAATTCTTATATATCGTGAAATCTTGCGACAAATGAGAGAACTGGGCTTTACTTACTCAGTAGACACCCAGGTTAATCAATACTTAAATGCAGAAGATGTGAGAGGCTACTTCATAGTCGGCAAACATATAGGTTTAGACTGTGACGGTTTGAGTTTTGTAGCTAATTTAATTGCCAACGCAGTCCCACCTAACGGCATTGGGGTCAACAGAGAAATAGTGCTTGTCGAAGCAGATATCAACAGAGACGGGGCATTTTCTGGTCAAATTAATCATGCCCAAATTGTCATAGCCAGTCGGACTGAACTTTACTCAACCATGGAAGTTACTTCTGACTTTGATGTAAATACTGAAGCATCGCCAGAACAAATTCAAGCAGTTATAGATGAAATGAACCAACTTATTGGAAAACTTGACCAGCAGTCGGCAAACTTTGAACTTCTCGTTAAATTTTTTGCTAGTAGTGTGGTAGCTTTATCTGGTGTTTTAGTTGCAAGATCAATGAAGAAAAAAGCCGCCCGTAAACTAAAAAAAATAGGCTCGACAAAAGATATATCGAAGCGTATTAAGGCGAAAGCTCATCAGCTAGAGACACGAGTCGTGGAAAAAGTTTTCCCCGCATTTGAGCAACTTACGCCCGCGCAGCTGGCTAAAGTAAGCGAAGTATTATCGATAATCCTAACCCCTTCCTTGATGGACCGGATGGATCGAGATCAATTACAACTTAAAACGTATGATATTGACTCGATTAAACAGCTTTTACTTGCCTTTGAATATAATGATCGAATAGCACCCAGCCAACAAATAGATGCCGCCACCACACTTACTTATTTAGGTAAACGTATCTTTGAGGTGCGGGAAAACTCTTCATATAGAAAAGCTTTAATTGCAAGTTTGGACAGTGTTATTGACACTCACTCGTCACAAGAGGGGATGGAGCCAGTATTTCTCGCCATCCAAGCTCTGCTTCGTTAATAAAAAAACCATTAGTTTTTCCCCAGATTGATACAGTTACTCTAGCCTGGTAGAATGCTCTAGCACTTAGATAAGCGGCCGCTTAGTCTCAGCTGGTTAGAGCGCTCGGTTTACATCCGAGAGGTCATAGGTTCGAACCCTATAGCGGCCACATTAAAAAATAGCCCCTCATGTCGAGGGGCTTTTCATCAATGAACGTATCTTCACTCTGAGTGTACAAAGTACGTCACGCGCGCGACGAGTAAACTCAAAGCAAGTACATATCCCAAGTAGGCGAGTCCGCCACGAAGGCCAAAATCTTGTGGGGCGATGTAGACCATTAACCCAAAAGGCATCAGGCAACTGACATAGGTGGGAAAAAATGCACCTCTGGTGACATATCCCACAAAACCACCAGTGGCCACCACTGCCAATGTTACCAATGGAAAAAGCGCCCAGTGTTGATCAAACTGATAGACCAAGATAAAGTCAATCATTACCACCAAGACAGCAGCAGCAATCAGTTGACCCGTTTTACATCCCTTTTTGACCGGCTGATTTACGGATTCATCAGCCACGATTGGTCTAGTCTCCCGTGTGTCTTGATCAGCAGGTGACTGACCATCACTCCCATTGTCAGGCATGATCACCTCAATTAAGGAACTCGTCCGATACCGGGAACTATAGCATACTTACCAAGGTGATGATTTAGTGTTTGCAACTTGAGTAGGCATTAGCCAACCTTTGCGAGCCATCCAAACACCATACTGCATCGAGTGCAGGGCAGCCTGATGATGACTATCTGTATTTATGAAAAACTGTACTTTCTTCTGTCTAACTCTATTTACCACATCAAAGGGCAAATCAAGTCGATCTGATGAAGCATTTATCTCTAAATATTTGTTGTGTTCAGCGCAAAAATCCGCAATCAGCTCCCAGTCTGCTGCAACTCCTTCACGTTTGTTGATTAAGCGACCGGTAGGGTGACCAAGTATTTTCACCTTGGGATGAGCTAAAGCCTTCAATATTCGCTGCGTCGCGGTCTCACGATCTTGAGTGAAAGCCGAGTGTACAGAAGCAATAGCATAATCAAGTAGGGCTAAGCCTTCATCCTCTAGTGCTAACTCTCCTGAGGGTAAGATATCGACTTCTAAACCTTTGTACACTTTAATGCTCTGTGCCTTACCCTGATAGTACTCGGCCACGGCCTCGTCAATTGCTGCATTTCGCTGTTTGATGGCGGCCACCCGCTCAGTAGCCGATAGGTCACTCCGCTTGGGGTTGTGATCAGAAAAGCCAAGATACGAGTAGCCTAGTTGTTCAGCTGCAGCTAAGTACTCTGCCACCGTACTAGCACCTAAGTCATGACTGGTAGGGAAGGGGATACTGGTGTGAATATGTAGATCACCTTTGATATCTGACAACTCCACCAATTGTGGTAGCTTGTGCTTAAGAGCAGCTTCTACTTCTCCGTTATCCTCGCGCAACTCTGGTGGTACCCATTGCAAACCTAAGGCTTGATAAAACTTTTCTTCTGATGCATATGACTTCAAAACAGAGCCGTGCTTAATTCCAAACTCAGACAAAGACAGACCCTTCTCTAAGGCCACTGTTCTCAAGTGAATATTATGCGCTTTGCTGCCAGTATAATGCTGTAACAAGCTACCCCATTGCTCGGGAGGGTTACACTTGATGTCAATTCTCAACCCTGCCTTAAGTCTGATAGCAATGGTTTTATCGCCTTTTGAGATAAACTTTGAGAGTTGAGGATACTTTTCTAGATGCGCTGCTACGGCTGCAGAATCACGGGTAGAGACGGCGATATCTATATCACCCACTGTTGGTGAGCGACGACGCATACTGCCCAGTCCTTCTGCCACCAGCACAGCCGGGGATGACAAGAGATACTCAATGATGTCACGAGCGATGCCAAAGCCAGTAGCTAGTAACATGCGCTGTTGGCTGGCAGGAGTAGGGGGCTGGGAGACAAGATCGAGGATTTTCTTTTCTAAAATGGTAGAGATACCTGGTAACTCAGCTAGCTGACCAGCCTCAGCTGCGACTTTGACCTTGGCCAGGGCAGTCGTTGCATCATCTAGCTCCAGCGTGGTTGCCAATTTATACGCTATCTTTGGCCCAATACCCGACAGATCCACCAAGGGAAACATCCCGGCTGGCACTTCACCTAAAACTTCTTGAAAAAAAGGTATCTCACCAGTGGTGAATAATTCTTCGAGTGCACCTCGAATTTTCTCACCTAATCCTGGCACGGAGTCTAGCTCACCATCCGCCCACAGTTCTTTAAGTGGGATTGACAGCTGCTCAATACTATTGGCTGCCGTGTCATAGGCACGAATACGAAATTTATTTGCATCCTGAATGATATATACCGCTGCTACATGACGCAGTAGTTGAGCAATCTCTTGATTGGAGATGGTTGTCGATTTTTTTCTTGATGACACGCTTTAATTGTACCTCACTCAGTAAGTGGTGTTGCCAGTGGGCACGCCTCATCCGCCCACAGACCCACTTTGGAAGCCTTGGCAGAGTTTTCCGCTAAAACATAGAGATCATGGTACTGATGTGGCGTAGTACTATATAACGCTTCCACCGCAAAACCATCTGTTAGCATAAGTAATCCTACGTCCTGCTCATCCTCCAGAAATACAAACCTGAGCAAACGGCCATATCTATCTCTATCAGACTGGGTGGAGTCCCGTTCCAAACTTACTTGCTGACCAGTCACCAGCTGCTTCAGCTTTGCACTGGCTTGTTGACCAAAACACTCCACAGGTTTACGAGGATCTACTGTTTCTGGAGAGTTAATACCAACTAGCCGAACTGTTTCAGTCTTGCCATCAATAGAAACTTTAATCGTGTCACCGTCCGTCACTGAGACGACTGGGTAAAGCTCAGCTGAAGTGGTAGCGGATAAAACTGAGGGATTTGAAGATGGTTGGGCGGCTGGCGATGGAGAGGGGGATGAAGCTGGGTTCGACTCTAGCGAAGTGATGAGAAAATAAGCGACAACTAATACTGTAAACAATAAGGTCACTAAAGTTGGCTTGCGACGACGTTTACTGCCAAGTAAATAAGAAAGCACTTCCTTCATATCTAGTAATGGTAGCAAAAATAAACTTGAATACACTCACTATCTATGTTCTTTACAGCAAGCCTCTATATCTTCATTCGATATATCAAACATTTTTGCCTGCTTACCAATTGCAATTGCTAGGTTCTGACTAATATTATGCCGAGGAACCATAATAAAGGGACGTTGATTTGTTACCAACGGTCTCTTAGAGAGATGAATATATTTGTAGTGCCCACCTCTTCCACTTCCCGAATCCTCTTTAAAGCCCATACAAATGAGAAATTTACGGAGTTTTTTGAAATTTGGAGAGGGTTTACAACTCACAGTTAAGCAATTGCTAAACTGAATTTAGACTTTGTATCTGAAAATTCTTTGCAGGTATACATATTTGAAATTCTTTTAGCAATATCTCTAGGTATAGAAAAATATGTAAAGACAGCATCATTTACCATATCTTCTAACTCATCTTTCGTATTTGCGAAAGTTATCAAACCGATGTACTCATCCGAATACACTGAGTAGCCAACTTTATTTTTTTCTATTCTAAGATTTAAACTTTGAGGCAACACAACGTATCGGGGGATATGATCTTCTGGTTTTTTACCCAGAAAATCATAGAGAATAATACCTCTGATATCCAAAAGTAATTCTTGAAATTTAGATGAAAGTTCTTGTAGTTCTTCTTTCATATTTTAATATAATTCTTTGGCTTTGTGAGGACAACTCTGACTATTATATCAAAGGATATCATGAATTCCTTACAACTGTCTTTAGTTGTTGCTTTTAAACAAGACAAACAGTCATGCTACGTCTATAATATCCCATTAGAGTATCGAGCCAAGCTAGCCAAGTTGGTCACGGCGCATGTCTGAAAAACATGAGATTCAGGTTCGATTCCTGAGCTTGGCACTCAAAAAATATCAAGGGGTATTATCTGCCTCTGACCATACGGATCATCTCACCGATAAAGTTAACTAAAAATTTAATCGCATCCTCAGAGAACATCAACACTTTGCGCCAAATCGCCTGGCTGTTTTGTCCTACGTGACGATTTGTCTCAAGCTTATAGTTGGTATAGTGATTACTCATGGCTATATTGTAGCAGAATCTTCTGGTACAATAGCCGAGTTAGTGTTCAACTTAGGGTGTTCACTAACATGCGAGAATAGCTCAGCTGGCTAGAGCGCTTCCTTGCCAAGGAAGAGGTCGCGGGTTCGAATCCCGTTTCTCGCTCAGAATTTGTCACAGAAGGCTTTAGATACTCATCTCAAGTAGCTTTGGCAGTAGCACATTCACCTTCTGCTCAGTTATCTCTCCTGGCTCAAGATTAGCTATAGTAAATAAACCCGCTTCTAACTCATTCGCTGTGGCTGAAAAAGCTAAATCAATATCTCCATAGCGCTGGGC
>JALYRS010000003.1:0-16389 GCA_030855135.1 bacterium
CGGTTGTAGTTTCGCCTTACATTCGGTTACGATAAGAGCATGTATCAAACCATTGATGACAGAATAAAAGTGATCGGCATCTCGGGTAGTGGTAAGTTTGTGCCTAAGAAATTTCTCTGGAAAGCTAAAACATACTCAGTAGAACAGATTACACTCGAGACAAATGTTAAGGATGGTGGCAGGCGTTTGCGGTGGTACAGCGTGGTAGTAGCCGGAACAGTTTATCGTCTTTGTTTTGACCGAGATAATGAACAGTGGTTACTGCACCAAGTTTGGTTTGAGGGATAATGAGGATATGCTCCGAATTCTCCACGCCGATATCAACTCTTACTTTGCCACCTTACTGCAGCAAGAGAATCCGGCTTTGCGAGGAAAACCACTGGGCGTGGTTAAGTCACCAGGTAGAACGTGCTTGATTGCTACCTCTAAAGAAGCTAAGAAATATGGGATTAAAACTGGCTGTAATGTCTATGAAGCCCGCCAAAAGTATCCGGCCATTAAAATAGTCTCGGCCGAGTTTGATAAGTATCTTGACTGTACGAAGCGACTGAAAGCACTTTTTAATGAACTCTGTCCCGATGTCCATATTTTTTCTTTGGATGAAGCCTTTTTAGATCTGAGTAACTGCCAAAATGTTTATCCTGATGTGAAAGCTTTTGGGCAACTAGTAAAGCAAAGAATTAAACAAGAGCTAGGTGAATGGGTGACTTGTAATGTAGGTATTAGCTATACAAAATTATTGGCGAAAATTGCTAGTGAAATTGGCCCACCTGATAGCTTAATGGAAATTACTCCTGAAAACACTGATGCTACTTTAGCCAAAGTCACTTTCGGCGATGTCTGTGGTGTGGGAAATCGCTTAGAAAAAAAGCTCGCTCGTTTAAATGTGTACCACCCGTATGCGATTCGCTTTATTAGTGATGAAGACTTACTTGCCATGTTTGGGCCTTTTTGGGCGCCAGAGTTGCGGCGGATTAGTTATGGTCAGGACTCACATATCTTGAGTTTATTAGACATTAAAAAAAATGATGACATGAAGAGCGTCGGCAGAACTCATACGGGCTATGCAATGTGTGATGATGAGCAACAACTGAAACAAGTTCTTTATAACTTGAGCCAAGAAGTGGTTTATAAAGTTCGTAAAATGAAGATGGTGGGTAGAGAAGTGGGTGTCGCGCTCTGGGGGGAGGACCAGTCTTGGTATGCTCACTGCAAAGTTGGGCGGTGGATCTGTCACGCTCCTGAATTTTTTGAGCTGATCTATACTCAACTTTATCAAAGTTGGCAGCGTGATTTTAAGGTGATTAAATTCGGGGTTTTTTTAAGTGATCTCCGGCGTCAAGAACACGTTACCACCACCTGGTTACCAGAATGGCATCGACAAGAAAAAATTGCTACCGCCATTGATAGCTTAACCGAGCGGTATGGTTTATTTACCATTAAGCCAGCTACCTTGTTGGGTCATGACATCATTAGACCCGAGGTCACTGGCTACCTAGGCGATAAAAAGTATCAGTTAGAATTAACTTAGCAGTATTGATATACTGGAGACTATGACCACAGAACAATCTTCAGCCACATTATTTGATTTTTTACCCGAAGCTGTGAACTCACTAGAACCAGAAAATAGGCAGAAAATCCTACCCAAGTTAGGTGCCCTAAAATCAATGTTAACTGGCTCATTGGAAAGTTTTAAAAGAAAAACCGCCGACTTAGAAATTAGTAGAGGCCTTCCAGATAACGCTCAAGAAATTATTCGTAAAGTGATCAAGGCAATTGAAGGCGGACAGGATGTGGAGGGAGCTAGAGAAGACTTAGAAAAGGTGGAAAAAGACTTACTTAAATTCGTAGATCCGTATACCCATAATAACCGTACTCCAGTTGGGGACGCACAAGCCAGAATTGCCGACCGTGAAGCACAAAGTACACGTCGCTACTAATCGAGCAACTCTAAATGAAAAACCCCTCGCCGTGGCCAGGATATGCCCACTTCCCAGTGTAGCTTTTGATGAGTTCTAAAGATGAGCTCAATTGAAGTGACTTAGAGTACGCGTGATTAGTGGCTCCCACGCCGTCTTTAAATAACGTATCGCCCGTAAAAAAGATCTCTTCACCCATGAGACAAATACTGCCTGGTGTGTGCCCTGGTGTATGCAGAACACGTAATCGATGCTGGCCGAGCATAATTTCTTGTTGGTCACTCAAGTCTTGGGTGGCCGTAGGCACGGGATCAACTTGGTGTTTTAGCCAATGTACTGCACTAGCTTGAGCTTTTTTTAGTAATGGGAGATCGGCCGGGTGTAGCATGACGGGAACCGGAAAGTTTAAAACTAACTCTAGCAGTCCCAGCAGATGGTCAAAGTGACCATGAGTCAAGATAATAGCTTGTAAATCAGCTTGATGACGCAAGATTTCTTCACTCAAAAAACTACCTTGATCAGCCGGATCAATGAGCACGGCTTGATCACTTACTTCATCTAGCACGAGATACGTGTTGGTATCGAGTTCACCCAATGTATATGTATGGGTAATCAAGGACATGAGCTTATCCCAGTAGCAACATCATTACAGTGTTGATTAAAGGCGAAATTAATTGAGAAACAGGTGACATGCCACCGGCCCAAGGAAAGATCAGTAATAGCAGCACAAAGATGCCGTAGCGATTCATAAAACTTTCGTACTCATACGCTAAGTTACGAGGTAAGAGAGCGAGCAGGATTTTACTACCATCTAGTGGGTAGACGGGCACTAAGTTGAAGAGAGCAAGGATAATATTAAGGCCAATTATTTGGCTAGCCACAACTGTCAACAAAGCAGAGTCAATAAAGACTGTTCTAACGAGCAAAGTAAGAACCAACGCAATTACTACATTGGAGACAGGTCCGGCCAGAGCGATTAGGGCAGTATCGCGCAGAGGATTTTTTAGGTTGTATGGATCAAACTGAACAGGTCGACCCCAACCAAATCTTGTCAGTAACATAGCTAGGGTGCCCAGCGGATCAAGATGAGCCAGTGGATTTAATGTTACCCGACCTTGCTGGCGAGGTGTAGGATCTCCTAGCTTATCAGCAGCTAATGCATGCGCAAATTCGTGGACAGTAATCGAAAGGAGCAAGCCGGGGAATAGAATGAAAAAGGCGAGAGGATTACTAAAAAGTAGAGATAGCATAGGACTCATTATAACCTGTGCTGTCCCAAGATTCGGTGTTTGCCAGTTTTAAGGCGTAGTGGTACAATCTCACTTCTATGGCATTCGCATTTAAGTTTCCCCGAGTTGCATCTGTCGGTTATCGCGTATCACACGCTAAAAACCGGACTAAGCACGCCTTTAAGTACAACCTTCACACTGTGACGGTGATGCTTGATGGAAAAAAACAGCGGATGCGCGTGCCAACTAAAATGTTACGATCACTGAAAAAAGCTGGTCTAACTACCCACTACAAGCCTGAAGCTAAGTAGTTTTCTCAAGTATTCTCGCCACCACACTCCAATTCGTAGTAGTCTTGCCCTCAAGTTGTACTTGATCAAGCGTTAGTTGTTCCCCTTGGGCCTGACAACTCAGAATTTTCAGTCTGAGCTGACCTTTATTGGTGGGAATGACCGTCCATAACCCCGGCCAAGGGTAGAAAGCTTTACATGCCTGGCTTAGTGTTACTGCCCAGTTTTGATGACGTTGATTTGCGGCCCGCAACAGCTCTGAAGTGACTGACAAAGATTCTGACTGCTTTCCTTCAATGGAAGCTTGCAGCACGTTCCATTCAATAAAACTGTCCTCTTTGTTCAAGCGGCGAGCGATTGGCGTCGGGGTGGCAGTAGGTTGAGGCTGGGGTGTGATTTTTCCCTCTGCAAATTCAGCAATTTTACTACCTAAAAAAGCAGTGGCCAACTTAAAGCTTGCTGCGTAGTACTCGTTTTGTCTCCACGCGGGGTTTACTGCAAATGATTCCTGATGCAGAATGGCGCCTTCATCTAATGCCTGGTTCATAATCATTAAAGTAACAGCTGAGGTATCATCGCCCCACAGCAGCACAAATTGGCCAGGTGAGCTACCACGCCATCTTGGTAGCAACGAGGGATGGAGATTTAAAGGAGCTTTCTTAGGAAGTGCCAGTAGCCACTCTGGTACCAAGTACCCAAAGTCCACCACTAACAAAAAATCGGGTTGAACCATTTCCGGTGAGAGAATTTTTTCCTTAATTTGAGCATCGATTTTTGAGTGAAGCTGAATACTTGTCAGCGAGTGCTCTTGAGCAAATTGGTGTACCGGATTAGGAGTAATACGTTGCTGTCGTCCAGTGGCTCTAGGTTCAGGTGTCAGCACCCAAGTAATACTGAACCGAGGATCAACAGCTAATGCTGCCAGACATTGAGCGGTGCGAGTAGTGCTGCCGGCTACGGCAATGGTGTATGCCATAGTATTAAAAACTTTCTAAAATACGTTTGTCAATTTCGGTAAACTTATTATTTTTCTCATTTTCTCGATAGACCGGTAAATCATACTCCAAACTATAATCCGTAAATAAAATGCCATTTAAGTGATCGAGTTCATGCTGAATGACCCGAGCCCGAAAATCTTTGGCTAGTAACTTTTTTTCAATCAGTTGATCGTTTTCTATGCTTTGATACTCAATCGTAATTTCTTGAAAGCGGGGCACAGCACCATACAGCCCAGGAATCGAAAGACAGCCTTCGAGTAACGGATTTTCAGAGTCTGGCCCAAATGTGACCTCACGGTTCTGTGCTGTAATAACAGGGTTAATAAACAGTGTAATTACCAGCGGGGCTTCATCAGCGGCATCATCTTCTATGGGTAAGTTAGTGGCAAAGATGCGCCATTTTTTATCTACTTGGGGGGCGGCTAAGCCGACACCAGAAGGGTTTTTTGTTTGCTGTAGGGTCTGACTCAGTTCTTTAATGAATTGTTGGAGTTTTTGATCAACTTTAGTAATTGGTTGCGCCACTTCGCGCAGCGTTTGATGGGGGACGGTAATGATTGTCATAACTTGTTGGGTTGGGCACTGAGAGAAGCCGAGACAGAGGCTAATCGTTCTTGGACAATTGTATTGGCTGGTGACAGATTACTCAGTACATACTGGTACTGCTCAGCAGCGGCATTGAGCTCATTGCTTTCTTCTAAAAATTTTCCGTACTCAACTCTTGCTGCTTCGTAGTTTGGTTTAAGCTCGAGAGTTCTTTCAAAAGCTGCTTTAGCAGCTTCTTTATTACCACTACTTAACTCAACCAGGGCTAGATTATACTCTAACTTGGCATCAGTCGGTGCCAACTCGATACTTTGGCGGAGCGTTTTACTGGCTTCGGCTAAGTACGCATCATCCAGCTGGGATAGAACAATAAACATCCGAGCTCGACTCTTATAGAAATTAAGATGATGAGAGTTAAGCCCTAGTGCTTTATCACTGTCAAGTAAAGCTGTTTCTGCGAACTGGGCGCTGGCTGTAGCTTGGTCATTTTGAGCTAAGCCGACAGAGATCTCAGCAAAGGTACTGGCCAGCTGATCGTAAAAAACAGGCTCATTGGGTGATAGCTCGACAGCACGTTGTAGTAGCTCAACGCCTTCTGCCAATAGTTGGGAATTAATTGCTTGCTTACCTTGGGCATACGCATAATCAGCTTGCCACATTGTCCAGACTGAGAACAGCCCAATCAATGTCACTGCGGCTACAGCACCAACTGCCACGTAGGCTGGTGTATTAAGAATTGGCTTAGTGTTAGTAGAATTTTTTTCAGTGAGCGATAATGTTTTTTTAACTTGATGACCGCTATTGGTTATTACCACAGCCATCGCGGGTAGTAAAAAGTACAGCACCGCTACCATCACGGTAGAGAAGCCAAAAAAGTTAGAGATAGTTAAGGCTAGTAAGCCAGTGGCAATTGCTAAACAGAAGAAAGCTGTCTCAAACTGCTGTTGGTTATCTTTGTCACTTCGAAGTAACTGCCAGAATTTTTTATAACACCACAGGATAACGCCGAACGTTAACAGGGTGTATGTGATGACTCCCACGATTCCAGTGGTGGCCAAAAAATTAAGATACTCGTTATGAGCTTTGTTATACAGGAAGTCCCACTCGGAAACTAAGTTATGCTCGACAGGTCGATCTTGATAATAACTATAGGCAAAGGTTTCTACACCTGAACCAAAAAGTGGGTAACGTCGGAAAACATCAAGAGCTCCACTCCAGACAATTTTTCTAATCTCACCGGACTCTGTACCACCGATATCCAATCGATTTACCACTGGTGCCTTGGCATCCGTGATCTCCACTACCGCATCTTGGCTTGAACTTAAGCCTAAAGTTCTGGTGAGCGTTTGAGAAATGATGTTACTAGTTAGCACCACCATTAAGCTCATGGTAATCAAGATGCCCAGCACCCATTTTAAAGGTAGAAAAGTCAAGACTTTTTTTCGTTGTGGTGAGGAACTCAACAGTATCAAAGCCGCTACAGAAAGCACAAAGAAAGACATGCTGATGCTTAGGCCCAACATACCTGAGCGAGACTGCGTGTAGATTAAAGCAAGCGTTAAAAGGAGGCTAGCGGCGGCAGCCAAAATACCAGCGATGAGGCGTTTTTGTGTTGCCTGTTTAATGAAGGCAACGGCCCCTGCTATACCGAGGGGGATTAGAGTGACTGCATACGCTGCCAACCAGTTTGGCTGTCCAAAAGTACCAAAAACCCTACTCCGAACATCTTGAATCCAGCAAGAGACATCCATCGACTGGCCGTTATTAATCAGAAAACAGCTGGGAGAGTGTCCAAAGTGCTCGGGTATCGCATATAACGCTACGCCAGTGGCGGCGATGAAAGTAGTAACGAGAATTTTATATACTTTTTGCCGAGTCATAGTGCTAACAAAAGCGTAGTACAAAAGAATGTAGGCAAAGGTGGAGAGTAAACCACCATGAAAGCGAGTGTAGTAACCAAACAAGGATGTATGAGGATCAAGGGAGAAGATGGTCGAGATAACTTGACTAAGTAAAAACGCGCCAATTAACCAGTCGAAAGGTGTGCGACGAAAAAGTACTTTGCGCGAAAAAATCATTTGACAAGCCCAGCCACAACCAATCACTACAGCAAAGGCATAGACTAGAATTATTTTATTAAATTCAAACAACTCTTCATTGACCCAGGTAAAAGCAAAAGGGGTAACTAAGAAGAGGAGATGAAAAAAAGCGGTGGTGACGCGTGAAGCCCAGCCTTGGTAGCGAGAGAGAGTGTCCATAAGTATTCGTAGTATACCTGGCATAAAGTGAGGCGGAAAGCAGCGACTGGGTCAAACATTTTTCTGTCTTTCATATAGCAGTATTTATTTGTTATAGTGGTAACTGGTAAGGAAAACATATGAATGATACTGCCCCACAACCAACTGTTACTAATTCCTACGTTGATGACTATGCACCACCTGGTGCAACTCAAGCAGCTGTAGTCTCACCTCCTGCAATGCCTCCTACATCTGAGTCAAGTAATGACTCAATAGACGAATCACTTGAAGCGCAGAACATTTTCTTTCTGTTGGGTGTAACTGATGGCACTGAAGAAGAAAAAGAAAGCTTTCTTGATGAGTTACAGCAAGTAATCTGGGAGGACTTTTTAGAGAAAGATGTCGAGTTATTGCTGACTGATACTGAAGGAGTAGAGCTCAAGAAAATCATGGATAACCCTCAAAATCTTGGTGATAGTGAACTGCAGGAAGCCATTGTGGTATATCTAGAGAAGTTAATTCCTGATCTAGAGGAAATAATGCTAGAAAAAGCACTTGAACTTAAAGAAGAGTTGTTCAGAGAGAGAATTGCTGCTATGAAAGAGCAATCTGCAGATCAGCCGGCAGTCACGGATACCCTTACTCAAGCAGAGTCACTACTAAGTGAGAATAAATGGCGTCAAGCTGCTGAGCAACTCAATTCCCAGACCTCGTCAAGTTAGAGCTAGTTTGCTATCCTGTGTCAATTACCTATGCAGTTTTCTGTGAGTTCGCTTTTAGCACCTACTGCTGGTCTGTATCTCGATGTTGGTTCCAATCGCACTAAAGTTGTGATTAATGGCCGAGTTGTATACGATCAGCCTACTTGTATTACTTGGCACCGTAGCTCGATGTCAGTTATTGATGTGGGTGATAAGGCTTTACTTTCACTTCATAAAACGAATGATGCATTTGCTTGTACATTTCCTGTCGAGCGAGGTCATGTTGCTCAGCCAGAACTGTTTATTGGGTACTTAGAAGCGGTGTTAAATCAACTGCCATGGCAGAGATCATGGTGGCAAATTCAGGCCAAAGGTGCTTTTGCGATTCCCAATGATACGTCACCCATTCAGCGACAACAGTTACTAAGTATTCTGCAACGTGTAGGCCTGTCCGGTCTGCAGTTAATTACTAAAACAGAAGCTATTCAAGCCAGATTGGCCCAACTCCACCAGCAAGAAAAACACGCGTGCATCGTTGATATTGGAGGGGGTAGCACTGAAGCAGGATTATTTTTCGAGAGTCGATGTTTGCAGAAAAAAACTATTCCTTTAGGGGGCATTGATTTTACTACAGCTTTACAAGTAGCTGCACAGCGTGAGTATCAGGTAGCGATCGGCTGGCAAACTGCTGAAGAGCTCAAAGCTAAACCTGATTCGTTTTGGCCCATGGCATCTACCAAACTGCACTCCCAGAAAATGACTGTGAGGGCAAAAGATATTATCCGTTCGGTGCCGACTACTGTAGTGGTAGAGCTGAAGCAGCTGCAGCCTGAATTATTACAAGTCGTGGATGAGCTGATTGACGAGATCACTCAGTTGCTAGGTACTGTGTCGCCAGAAGTGTTGACGCAGAGTCTAGATCAAGGTCTCTATCTCACCGGTGGGGGAAGTCTATTACCTGGATTATCGTCGCATATTGCGGATAAGTTAAAGTGTCAGATTATACCTGCTCACCATCCATTTCAGGATGTAGTGCAAGGTCTATTTACGTATGGAAAAATTCAGAAGAAGTTCTAATACACTAGCGTTTTTTTCATGGTTGCCTAAGTCACATCAAAGCATAACCGTGGCAGTGAGTATGGTTATTGCTGTAGCTTTGCTAGAGTTTGTAGGCTTAACAAGTGGTTTTCGCCAGGTGATTGAAACTGTATTAACTCCATTTAGAGTTACCGCGGTCACGTTTACGAGCCTAATTGAGTTACCGGGTGCGGTGTGGCAGTCATCTACAGTGGCTAAGCGGAGGATTCAGGATTTGGAACTACGCTATGCGGAGACAACTGCTTTGCTCGGTGAACTAGAAAGAACCAAGACAGAGAATCAAGCCTTGCGGACGATATTGGAGGCGAGTGCTAGCGCTGCTAAAAGAATCAGTTTAGCTAGCCCCGTGGCTGCTTATGGTGTGCCGCTGATTAGTAGTGGAGCTCGACAGGGCGTGAGTATAGGTAATGTAGTAACAGTGGCACAGACATTGGTGGGAGTAGTGACGGAGGTTTCTAATAATCAATCAGCTGTGACATTATTAAATGATAGAGCCAGTCAACCATTGCTAGCTATTACCGACCGCGGTAATACCGGGATTATTCGCGGTGATGGTCGGCGGGTGTTACTCACAGAGTTACCCAGCAATGCGTCGATTGAGATAGGCGAGAGGGTCATGACCCAAGGGCAGGCAGGCATCCAACCACGACTTTCAATTGGCCGAGTAAGTGGCATAGAGGCCGACTCTGCTTCCGCCACCAAGACTGCGATTATTGAACAGTATGTTTCATTTTATGAGTCAACAATTGTCGAGGTAGAGTAAGCACTATGGTAGTAATTCTTTTTAAACAACTATTGATACTTTTAGGTTTAATTTTGATAGCGTGTCTGGAGCAAGTGTATGGTCCACCGATCCTTTTTATCGGTTTACTCTTGCTTCAATTAAAGTCTGACGCAGTTAGTAAAATTGCTTGGCTGATGGTAAGTGTGGTCGTCATTGCTGTGTTGTATAACCTCGCCTTTGTACTCGCTTTATTAATCCTAGGTAGCACAATCGAGATACTTCATCGTACTAGAAAAAATATAAAAAATGTTTTTTCCCGGGTGATTTTTTTAAGCTGTATCTCAGGCCTGGTCATAGCACTTTTAGCTCAGTATTATGTGGGCTCTGCTTTCGTCATCTCCTCGTTGTTCAGTATTTTAATTCTTACTATCTTGACCCAGGGACAGCAGTTACTGGTACAAAGCATTAAGCAAAAGCGGCACCATTTTATCTATGACAAAGTATAACGGCAGCTTATTTAGTTTTAGACCACAACCACGAATCGTAGTAGTACTGGCTGGATTTATTGCTTTTTTTATATTGTTAGCTGTTCGCTTAGCCGATACACAGTTACTTAACGGGGCAGAGTTTCGAGTTCGAGCGGATGACAATCGCACTTTTTCACTTGCTGTTACCGCTGATCGGGGCATAATTCTCGATCGCTATGGTGAACCATTAGTTCTAAATACAAAAAAATACTTTGAAGTTAGCGATCCAAAGGCTCTCTATCACGAAAAAATTCCCATCTCTCGTGAGAAAGGCCTGGCACTACTAGCGACAGATAGTAGTAAAGTAGTCACCCAGCATGAACGCTTTTATCCCTTTCCCGCAGTCTCGGCAATGGTCGGATACGTAGGCGGGGTGACAGCTGAAGACTTGAGTTCAGGCAGAGCCACAGCCTCACAACAGAGAATTGGTAAGTTTGCGTTAGAGGCTGCAGCAGAGCGTTCTTTACGTGGGGCTGACGGTAAAGAAATATTTGAAGTCAATGCCTTAGGGCAGCGGCAGAAAAAAATTCAGGAGGTGCCTGCTGTTAGTGGTCAGCAACTACAGACAACTTTTGATCCGTACTTAAGTACAGTGGCTATGTCAGCTCTGCAAGGACAGAAAGGCGCAGTCATAATAGCCGATGCTAAGACAGGTGAGGTCCTGAGCATGGTTAGTAGTCCGTCTTTTGATTCAAATCTTTTAAGTCAAACAACTGCTACCAAAGAAACAGAGCAAGAACGACAACGACAGATTTCGTCGCTCTTTACTGATGAACGACAATTGTTTTTTAATCGTGCAGTGAATGGCTCGTATCCATTGGGATCAATCTTTAAGCTCGTGACCGCGATGGCTGGTTTAGAGAGTAATAAACTTGATTCATCAACTCAAGTATTAGATGAAGGATCAATTAAAATAGGTGAGTATGAATACAAAAATTGGTTCTACACACAGTACGGAAGAACTGATGGTTCCATCGGTTTAGTCAGAGCCTTGGCTCGTAGTAATGACATTTATTTTTATAAAGCTGCCGAGTGGATTGGACCAACTCAGTTGGCTGAGACAGCTCGCTTATTTGGCTTTGGAGAGCCTACTGGAGTAGAGATTAAGCCAGAAGCAAGAGGTTTGGTGCCTGATCCAACTTGGAAGGAAACGGTCTTAAGTGAACCTTGGTATTTGGGTAACACCTATCACTTTGGCATTGGACAGGGTGATTTATCGGTGACGCCGATTCAAGTAACCCAGTTACTGCAAGCACTGGGAAATCAAGGCAGTATCTGTAAGCCCACTGTACTACAAAGCACTCAACGAGAGTGTCGCGAGCTCAGCTTACAATCTGAAAACATTGAGCTGGTGTTACTAGGTATGCTTGATGCATGTTCAGCTGGTGGGACTGCATATCCCTTTTTTACGTACAACAGTACGCGTCGTGTAGCTGATGCATCAGTTCAGGATGATCTTGATCGGGGAGCAATAGCTTGCAAAACAGGCACAGCAGAGTTTGGTGGCACTGATGAACGTGGGTACCGTAAAACCCATGGTTGGTTTACGGCCATATTTCACTTACCAACAGAGCAACTAACTACGAGTAACGAAGGCTTAGGACAGAGCTTGGTGGCATCTGAGTCAGCGGCGACAACTACTATGAGCGGCGAGTTAGCCAAAGTTGATCGCCTAGTCTGGCAAAACCTGGTAAAAAAGCACGGATTCCCTGATAAGTTAGTGATGATTGCTGTGGTTGAAAGTGACGAGGATAAGCCCTTCAAAGAAGGTTCAGCCGATGCTGGTCCGGTGATCAAGACAATTTTAGACTGGATGGTAGGCCAGTAAAAGTATCCGGTGGTGCTACGGTTGGCGCAAGATATTCAGGTTATGACTAGGTGATGGAGTTAGATGAAGTTGCTGTTAAAACAATCTTGGTCGCAGGTGCACGGTTGAGCAGTAAGCAGCTGCGATTGTTGACTCAACAGCTTACATTTTATGAAGTAGGCTGGGCAGAGTGGTGGGCAGACGGTGCCTCTCGATGGCAAGCAACTGGAGTAGCAGTTGACCAAACCCGAGCACTGCTTAGCTTTGCTCATCGCTATACGCCAGAAGAGTATCAAGAGTTTCTTTTGGCCAAGGGTTATCGAACTCTTACTGCCGATAGTGATCAATATCCCTTACTCTTAAAAGAGTGTCCCGACAAGCCCGAGGTACTCTTTGTCAAAGGTTCTTTACCTCACGCTGATCTTTCAGTCGCGATTGTGGGAAGTCGTAAGATGACGCCATACGGACAGCAGGTTATTAATCACTTCATTCCCAGCCTCTGCTTCAACCAAGCTGTTATTATTTCTGGATTTATGTATGGAGTCGATGCTACTGCCCACGCGGCTGCGTTAGCTGCCGGAGGTAGGACCGTGGGGGTGTTGGGCTATGGCTTTGAGTATTTATCGGTTAGTTGTAGAAATCCTCATTTAGCATCTTTACTAGAGCAGAATATGTGTTTGGTGAGTGAGTTTCCCCCTGAGTATCTACCTCAGCCCTGGAGTTTCCCCCAACGTAATAGAATCATTGCTGGCCTGAGTCAGGCAACAGTCGTTGTTGAGGCTGCACTCAAAAGTGGCAGCTTAATAACTGCCCAGTATGCTCTAGAGTACAACCGCATTGTTATGGCAGTCCCGGGATCAATTACTAATCCCAGCAGTAAGGGAGTAATTCAACTCCTTAACGATGGGGCACTGGCCGTAGACTCAGCAGACGCTATACTCAGTGAGATATCGCCTCAGATTAAGCCGCGGTCTCAAAGTAAGCCTGACAGCCAATCATTGATTGATTCAGCAAAAAAGCTGGAGCTAGAGCAGGAAGTAATTCTACTACTGCGTAGTACATCATTGAGTACCGATGAATTGATGGCCCAATTATCTCAACCTCTCGATAAAGTACTACCGAAGTTGTCACTTTTAGAGCTGCAAGGTAAAGTGTCACAGCAATGGGGAAAGTGGTTTTTAACTTGTCAAAGTCAGTGAAAGGGGGCATACTGTTCGCTCCGTGTACAATACCTAAACACAAATTATGCATCTCGTTATTGTTGAATCACCTACTAAAGCTCGTAAACTATCTGAATACTTAGATCGGCGTGAGTACACTATTGAGGCCTCAGTTGGTCATGTCCGTGACTTACCAAAGAAAAAGCTAGGCATTGATCTTGAAAATAATTTCGAGCCAACATATGAAGTTGATATTGAAAAGAAAAAAGTAGTCGCACGTCTTCGTGAGTTAGCTGAAGATGCTGAAAGTATTGTTTTGGCTACTGACCCTGACCGCGAAGGTGAAGCAATTGCTTGGCATATTCAGCAGTTATTAACTGAAAAAACAGCGGGTAAGAAAACTAAAAAAGATGCAGCAACGTTGCCGGAAAAGATCTTTGTTCGTTCTACCTTTCACGAAATTACCAAACGAGCTGTGCTAGAAGCAATTGCTCATCCACAAAAATTGAACATGCAGTTAGTTGATGCACAGCAGGCGCGCAGAGTGGTAGATAGATTAGTAGGCTATCAAGTTTCACCAGTATTGTGGAAGAAAGTTCGACGTGGATTATCCGCTGGCCGAGTCCAGTCAGTGGCTTTGAGAATGATTGTCGAGCGTGAGCGAGAGATTGAGGCCTTTAAGCCAGAAGAGTTCTGGGAAGTTGATGTAGCTTTGAATACTGCTGCCACAGCAAAAGTTGCCAAAATTTTCACCAATGGCAAAGCCGTTGCGGTTTTACCACCAAGCATCCTGTTGGCCAGGGTGGTTGAGGTAGCAGGCAGTAAGTATGAACCTAAGCAGGAAGCAGATGTCACTGATGTTGTAGTAGATTTAAAAGCGGCGGTTTATAGTGTTAAAAATGTAGAACGCAAGACTCGCGAGCGCAGTAGCTTACCACCATTTACCACATCTACACTCCAACAATCAGCGGCTACTAGATTAGGTTTTACCAGCAAGCAAACCATGAGCTTGGCGCAGAATCTGTATGAAGAAGGTCTTATCACCTATCATCGTACGGACTCAGTAGCTCTCTCCAGTGATGCTTTGGCCATGGCTAGGGAGTATATCGGCAGTGAATTTGGAGCACCATATTTACCAGAAAAACCTCGCTTTTTTGCTCAAAAATCAAAAAATGCCCAGGAAGCTCACGAGGCAGTGCGGGTGACCAATGTGCAGCTGCGAGCCGACCAAATCAAGACGGGTAAGTTAACAGAGCGACATCAACGATTATATGATTTAATTTGGCGACGTTTCCTCGCCAGTCAGATGAGCTCAGCAGCTTATGATCAGACTAGTATTTTAATCACTGCCCAAAAAGACAGTGCTTTATATGGTTTGCGAGCTAGTGGCTCAATTTTAAAGTTTGATGGCTGGATGAGGTTGTTTACTTCGCAAGAAGATATTTTATTGCCATCAGTGGAGGAAGGCCAATCTTTACACTACGCCGATCTCAACTCGGCTCAGAAATTCACCCAACCACCACCACGATATAACGATGCTTCATTAGTAAGAGAGTTGGAGAAAAAAGGTATTGGTCGTCCAAGTACGTATGCCTCCATCATTTCAGTCATTGTCGATAGAGGCTATGTTGAGCGTTTAGACAAACGATTTACCGCATCTTCAATTGGTATGACAGTTAGTGACTTCTTGCAGCAAAACTTCCCCGTTTTTATGGAGTATGACTTTACTGCTGAAATGGAAGAGAATCTTGACCGAGTAGCCCGGGGTGAAAAAGAGTGGAGAAGTGTCATCAAAGATTTCTATGGACCACTGGAGAAGACAATTGCTGAGGTGACCGAGTCGGCCCTCAGAGTCCAAGTGCCAGTGGAGAAGACGGGCGAGAAATGTCCAACTTGCGGTGATACTGAAGATGGTGAGATCGTCATTCGATCTGGTCGGTTTGGTAAATTTAAGAGTTGCAGCCGGTTCCCAGACTGTAAGTTTACCGAGAACATCGTGGAGAAGTTGGAAGGGATGTTATGTCCTCTTTGTGGTATTGGTGACGTAATTGTTAAAAAAAGTCGATGGGGTAAGCCATTTTTTGGCTGTGCCCGCTATCCCGAGTGTGACTGGGCCAGTTGGTCCAAACCTGATCCACAATTAAAGCTTACCACCGCCCAATGGGATGAGATGAAAGCAAATAGAGCTGCTAAAAAAGCTGCTCGGGCTGCCAATGCACCAGCTGCAGATAAGGCTAAAAAGACTAAAGCAGCACCTAAGAAGAAAAAAGCCGCCCCTAAAAAGAAGTCTTCAGCCGCCAAAAAGTAAGCCTATTGCTGTCCTCTTACATTGTCTTGACTCATTTCACAATTGTGTAAGCTAAACTCATTTTCGATACTAAATACTGTCGAGGAGATACATGAAAAAACCACTACTGCATGAGCTATTTGTGATGGAGTTGCAAGATACTTATGATGCTGAGCAACAAATTATGGCGGCACTACCGGAGATGATCGAGACAGCAAGCAATGCTGCATTAAAGAAAGGTTTTGAACAACATCTTGAGCAAACGGAAGATCACATCTCACGCTTGGAAGAGATAGCTGAGATGATTGAGTGTGATGTTGAGGGTGAAGGTTGCGAAGGCATGGAAGGTTTATTAAGTGAAGGCAGTGAGATCATGGAACTAGATATGGAGGCACCTATTTTAGATCTAGCGCTGATTTCAGCGGCCCAAAAGGTTGAGCACTATGAAATAGCTGCTTACGGCACACTCATCACCATGGCAGAGGAAATGGGCCATACTGTAGAGGCTAAGCTGCTCAAATCAACATTGGATGAAGAAAAAAAGACTGACGACGAGTTAACCAAAGTTGCCGAAGCACTCTATCGAGAAATTCCCGAATAACCTATATACTACCCCCATGCAGATTGCACTGTTTGGGGGTAGCTTTGATCCAGTACATGCTGGTCATCAATTAGTCGTAGAGCAGGTCCTAGCTCATCACTTGTTTGATGAGGTCTGGTATGTGCCAATTGGCAATCATGATTTTGGAAAGCGTTTAAGTAGCGGCCAAGACAGAGTGGCGATGCTCAAGCATGTGTTACAAGATAAAACTAAGATCGAGAGTTTTGAGCTAGCTTCTCCAGAAGTTAGTTATACGCACGTTACC
>JALYRS010000003.1:16399-20747 GCA_030855135.1 bacterium
CCTCAAAGCTTTACACAAACAATATCCACAACATTCATTTTCGTGGTTAATCGGTTCTGACCAATTACCAACTTTATATAAATGGGGTTGTGACCAAGAAACTTCGTGCTTTCCTACAATCTTGAGTGAATTTGATTTTCATGTATATCCCCGGGCTGGCTATCCTATGAAGCTGCCATATGCAGAGTTAAAGCCATTGGATCAACTGCAAGAAATGGAGATGTCATCAACTACTATCCGGGAGCGATCTCGCAGTCATCAGTCTTTAGACGGGCTTGTCGAGCCAACAGTTGCCAAGTATATTGTGGATACTAAACTTTATCAGGAGTAAGCTATGGATCAATTTTTTAGTGTAGTGCTGGTAGTGGTAGGAGTGGTAATTGGTTTTGCAGCGCTGCTTGAGCCACTGTATCAATTAGGCCTCAAAGTCTTGCAGTATCTACACAAACTTCGACAGGGACCAATAACTACTAACCAGAGACAAAGGTAGGTATGCCCAGCCGAGAATCGCACCCCTCAATTATTTTAAACAGTGATGACTTAATTCAAATTGTTGAGCAGTATCGGCAGGATAAGAAGAAAATTGTGCTGACGCAAGGATCATTCGACATGGTACACATTGGTCACGCTCGCTACTGTGAAGAAGCAAAAAAATACGGTGATGTATTAATTGTGGGGGTTGATAGTGATGAAAAAGTTCGCTTTCGCAAAGGAGCTGATCGCCCTGTAGTGCCTCAAGAAGAACGACTGGAAATGTTAACCTATTTGCGACCTGTCGATCTGGTGGTGCTGAAAGAGTTAGATGCTCCCAAGTTACAGTTAGTCAAAACAGTGAAGCCAGATGTCTTAATCGCTACCACTGACACGTATACCGATCAGCAGATTCAAGAGTTGGAGAAAATCTGTGGCAAAGTAGTCGTCTTGGAGCCAATGGCCACCACTTCCACCAGTGCCAAGATTCGTTTACTGCAAATGGGAGCGGCCAAAAAAATTGGTGCCACCATGAGTGCTCGTTTGATCGTGGCCATGGAAGAGGTTTTGCAAGAACTGAAGGGCGAAAAGTAATGACGGCCGTCATTGTCGCCTACGTGCCAGTGATTCATCAGGGATACTTACGTTTTTTCTCTCGTCATCCGGAAGTATCGACGATATTTATTCTCGACCTCGAGCTGACTCAAACGTACGAACCATTGCAAAAGGACATTAGAGCGTTATCCCCAGGAGAAATACAAAAATCGCTAAAAGCTTTACTGCCAGAAAAAACAATAGAGATCGCTACCGCTGAAAAGTTACAGCAGCTTAATCAACCAGGACAAGTAGTGGTTGTACCGGATGAGGACATTTCCCACGCAGTGGCGCAGGAATTTTTAACCAAAGCTACCATAGAGTGGGAGAGTATTTTTTTGCGCTGGGATAGAGAGTCTACTGTTACAGCACAGACGCCCACACCTAGCCAAAAAATTTCAGCAGATACATTTATGTCTCAAGCTTTATTACTAAGTGAAAAGAGTGCCGACTGGTGGCGGCAAGTTGGGGCCGTCTTGGTTAAGGATGGGGTAGTGCTGCTTGAAGCAGTTAATCGGCATCTGCCAAATCAGCAGCAGGCGTACATTGATGGGGATCCGAGGGCAAATTTTCATAAAGGTGAAGCCATCGAGTTATCAACAGCCATTCATGCTGAAGCTGGCTTGATTGCTCAGGCAGCTAAAGAAGGCATTTCAGTGGCAGGTAGTAGCTTATACGTTACCACTTTCCCTTGTCCTGTCTGCGCTAAGTTAGTGGCTGAGAGTGGGATTACTGAGGTCTACTATAGTCATGGTTACGCCATGCTCGATGGTCAACGCATCCTAGAAGATCGGGGCATTACGTTGATTGAAGTGGCTTCAGCTGATCTTTCCCCAGCTTAACTCTAACTGGCTGAAAACCAACTTTAGTAATATCAGGTACGATTAACTGCCCATGTATGTGCTTAACACTGCCAGCTGAGTAGTTCGTGTCGCCAAAGCGCATGGAGAAGCCTCCACCTGGCAACTTCATTTCTGATTCGAGCTCGGCTAGTAGTTGTACCAACTCTTCACCGGCCGCCGGCTCAATCTCTACCAAACTTTCGGCGTGTTTTTTTAAAATAAATAACAACTGATGTTGGGTGTTTTCGTATGGCCAGCGGTTGGGGATGACTAGCCAGTACTCACCTTCTTTCAGCCAGGGACGAGGATTGTTTTTTTCCAGATTTTCAATACAAAAAGGACAGATACCTTGAACGGCAATTTCCTGCATCACTTGACGCTGTTCATCTACTCGGGCGTTATCAAGATCTAAAAATGGATTGGTCGGGCTAGTATCATTCATAGAGTTTAAATGGCGACCGGAATATTTTTAATACCGGGATGGGGAAGATAATCGTGTAACAAAAAGTCATCTTTGCCAAAAGCAAAAAGATCGGTTTTGCTGGGGTCGGCTAGGGTCATCGTCGGCAATGCTCGTGGTTCGCGGGCCAGCATCTCTTCAACCGCTGGTACCTGGTCAACATAGATATGGGCATCAGAAAAGCTATGAACATATTCATAGGGAGTAGTTCCCGTTGCCTGAGCAATCATTATGGTTAATGCCGCATACTGAACCATATTGGCTGGCACGCCCACCGGTACATCGGCTGAACGCTGGAACATATGTAATGTCAATTTGCCATCTAAAACGCGCAAGTGAATCCAGCCATGGCAGGGGGCGACTACTACTTTTTGTTGTTTGCCAGCGCCACGGATAGTATATTGAGGAATCCAGGGCGTGATAAAGTGAGTCCGTAAATGGGGGAACTCTTTGATTTGTTCGATGATATTTTTAAACTGATTAAAAGTATCACCTTCGGCCGTAGGGAAATCATGGAATGCAGCCCCATATGAGCCAGGACCCAGATCGCCAGTCTCTAAACCACGTTTGTGACACTTAGCTTCAGTGCCCCAAGGTGCCCACCAGTAGCAGCCATACTTTTCAAGTTCTTCGAGTGTGCGGGCACCATTTATAAAAGCACAGATCTCGGCGATTGCCTGCTGCCAAATGGTAACAGGTAGACGTTCGGACACTTTGGGTGCCATGTTACGTTCTGTGATCAGGGGAAAGCCGTTAGCCAACTTAAAGTGTAGGGGCTTGGGCCCAATTAAGGTGATAGCATCGGTTTCTTGCTGTGTTTCCGTTCTAGTGCCGTGCTCAAGAATATCTTTTAGTAACTCACGATATTGAGTGTCCGGGGAGAGAGATGTATCCATAGCGGCTACTGTATCAATGCTATACTCGTTCTGCAAGTCAAAGATATGCACGTCAAAATTAAACGATTCGATCTCACCTTACCCTTACCTGAGTACAAGACTTCAGGAGCGGCAGCGATGGATTTAGCTGCCAGAGTGACTACTACCATTCAACCGGGCAGCGTAGAGTTAGTGCCCCTAAATATTGCGTTAGTCTTGCCACCAAATCATTGGGTGCTATTAGCGGCTCGGAGCTCACTCTTTAAAAAAGGTCTGCAGATGGCGAATGGTATTGGGGTAGGCGATGAAGATTATAAAGGAGATAGTGATGAGTATCAGGCTGCTTTATATAACTTTACAGCCAAGCCAGTCATCGTAGAAAAAGGCGAGCGAGTAGCTCAGTTAATTGTGATGAACTTAGAGCGAGTAGAGTGGCAAGAAGTTGAGAAATTTGAGCATGCTGATCGAGGTGGCTTTGGCAGCACTGGGCGCCACTAAATCTTTAGCTACTTATCCATCACCATCATCCAGTTCTTACAGAAATCAGCATCACTCAATGATGCTGTATCAAGCAATCCCACATCCGTTACATGTACATATGGGCTAAGATCATCAAGGCCGCAAACCGGATCATTAAGAACATAGTAATATGTGCCACTATCAATGGGTGAGGCGATGCCTTTTCTCACGGACCAGTTTTCTGGTAGTGATGCCGAATCTGTAGCCAGTAACTCAGCTACTTGGCACTGCTCGAACATCGCAGCTTCGAGTGCAAACGTGACACCAGGATACTCTTGGAATGGTAGACACTTGGTAGAGATCTGCACGTTACCTAAGGAGTAGTGGCCATTACTAGGGTCCGCAAATTGTTGCCGTTCATCTTCGCTTAATTCTCCCATTCGTCCTGTATATGTCAGATACGCCCGAGCTTTGGTGTAAGGTTGATCTTCTACTAGTACGATTACTGGCCCTGCTACTCGCTGTAGATACGTGCTCAGTAATTTTTCACTGAAGTAATGATTTTCAGCCGAGAGAAAGGGGTAGCGACCAAGATACATATACGAAAAGAAGATACCTTCAAGCAATAGAACACCCAGTACTAAGGG
>JALYRS010000003.1:20757-21465 GCA_030855135.1 bacterium
AGACCAGCCACTGAGATCGTTGGGTACTCAGCCAATCAAAAACTGCCACCAAGCCTAAGCCTGACCAAAGAAGTAATAAGGCATAGGTCAAGGCACTGCGGAAAATAGATTGATAACTAATCGTGATAGCGCTGGCTACCGGCGAAACGAGCAGTACTAATAATAAAACTACTGTAAGTTGTCTATTCTTCTGCCAGCTCCAAAAAATGCCCAAGGGAATGAGGACGATAGAGGATACGTAAAAGAAGCCATGGACGGCTAAAGAAAACTGGAATCCACCTTCGTACCCATTAAGAAACACACGTTGGATGTCAAAAACAGAAGCGTAATGAAAGATCACTTCGCGAATTAAAACACTGACCTTATTGGTAATGATGCCATCAAAAGGCAGCATCAGGCTCAGTCGGCGTTGGTCATTAACGATCTGTTCTAGGTGGCTTGAGTTGAACAGTACTTCATTCTGTCGTTCTCCCAAACTGCCACTTTCTTGCATAATGAGCGTGTAGCCAAAGTGGAGCACTATGGTGCCTAGTAAGACTCCACCCAAGAGTATTTTCTGCCATCTATTTTTGAGGGTGAAGGCATAGATTGTCACCCACAACCCACCTACCGCCACCATCGTAAGTTTTGCGCCGTGGTAGGTAAAGTATGCCCAAAAAAAACTACTAACCAGACCAAGTAGTAACAAAGCAGTCGTGCGAGCTGACT
>JALYRS010000003.1:21475-33557 GCA_030855135.1 bacterium
GGTCGTGCTGCAAGCAAACCAATGGCAGCCGATAAGAAGCTCAACTGAAAGAATAACGAAATAGTAGCTTCATACGTCATTCGTGATAGATGAACATGCCAAGGACTAAGCAAGAGAGCGAGACTAACGGCTATCCCAGCACCTTTTCTCCCAGTCACCTGAAAGGCAATCAAGCCCAACAACACTACTGATAGTAAGCCAAAGAAAGCATTGGGAATATGAGCCGACTGCGCACCAAATCTAAAAATGAGCTGAGCCGCAGCATGAAAAACTGCCGGAAGCTCCGCTGTTTGATTAAGTGTTTCTAAAGAGCGTAGTTGAGTGGGTTGCCAGTTGCCAGAAATATCTGTGCCAAACCGGGCCACCGCCTCGCCGGTAAAAACATGATCAAGTTCGTCGTGATAAAGTGCCACCGGAATTACTGGTAGCAGCCATAAGCGAACAGCCAATCCCACCAAAATAAGTAAGGCTGTAATCGCAATCAAACTGTACTTAAGTAGAGGAGATTGAGGTGGTACTTTTCGTTGTAGTTTAGGCACTGTAGCGGAATTCTAGGTACATTTAACCATGCCGTCAACACGAAACGTCTTGTGATACTATAATTCCATGAATTGTTTCATTATTGCTGCCATGACACTCGATGGCTTTATTGCTAAATCAAAAGATCATTGTTCCACCGAGTGGAATAGTGATGCTGATAAAGCATGGTTTAGACAGAAGACGAAAGAAGCAGGCGTCATCGTAATGGGTACTAATACTTTTAACACGATTGGAAAACCACTACCGGGAAGATTAACGATTGTCTACTCTCGTGAGCCGAAACCAACAGAGAATCCCGAGCAGCTGAGATACACGAAGCTCAGCCCCCCAGAGTTACTAAAGCAACTCCAGGATGAGGGGTACTCAAATGTAGCTATTTGCGGTGGTAGCACAATCTATACTTTGTTCATGCAGGCCGGAGTAGTCAACAATATGTACATTACACTTGAGCCGAAGCTGTTCGGCAAAGGTATTGGCCTCTTTAACGACGATATTACCCAAACAGTTGAGTTACAGGAAACAACACCACTTTCACCTCAGACCTTGCTTTTACAGTACGGTGTGAGGTAGAAACATATCTATGAATAAAGGTTATTTAATTACTTTTGAAGGCGGAGAAGGTGGAGGCAAGAGCACCCAGATTGTGCGACTGCGCGATAAATTGACCAAAGCTGGTAAAGATGTAGTAGTGCTACGCGAGCCAGGGGGTACTGTTATCTCTGAGCAGATTAGAGAAGTAGTACTCTCGAGTAAAAATATTGGTATGGCTTTTACAACTGAGGTATTACTATTCCAAGCTGCTCGAGCGCAAATCTATCGTGAGATAGTATTGCCTTCCTTGGAAGCAGGTAAATTGGTGCTCATGGATCGCTCTCGTGATAGCTCAGTGGTCTATCAAGGCTTAGTCAGAGGTTTTGGTGAGGAACTCATCGACCAGCTAAACAATATTTCCACCAAAAATACGTACCCAAATGTGACTTTTTTGCTTGATGTAGAAGTGAACGTGGGTTTAAAACGTAGGGAAGATAGTGGCAAGGTAGATCGCTTAGATATGGAAGCCAAAGACTTTCATCAGAAGGTCAGAGATGCATATTTAGTGATTGCCCAACGCGAGCCAAAACGGTGGCAGATAATTGATGCTGGACAAGATATTACTCAAGTCGAAGAGGCTATTTGGCACTCTGTTCAAGCTAAATTAAATCTCTCTTGATAAGTACCAGATGTGTAAATTACTGATTGCAAGTGCTTTAAATTCTTCTAGAATATAATTTCTAGTGGCACACACTAGTATTTTTTTACCACCATTACTTCTGCTTGACCTCCACAAGGTTCAAGTTACTTACTGTCCATCCCCTTAACGGGGATTTTTTTATGAAAAAAAACGAAACCCTCCAACTTCCACGACACGTAACCAAAGGCAAAGTAGTGGAGGATTATGTTAAAGCCCGCTATGACAAGCGACGGCAGCCTGATACTGAGTATTGGGGGGAACTACCACCTAGTGCTGTTTTTGTAGCCAGTGCCAGTACTCGTAAAATTCTCAATGCCCATTTACAGCTATCAGGCCGTTTCCCACAGGAGTCGGAACAGCCGCTGGGTCATCAAAGATTTCTACAAGAAAAAGTGCCTAATGGAGATGGCTCATTTGAAGGCAGAATCTTCTTAGGTCATAAAAAAGGCGTGCCTATCTATGGCCAATCAACTGCCGGCGAGACCAAGGATAATGATCCGTTAGTCGAAGCAGACAATAAAGCCAACTGGTTTAAAGCCAACTGGGAAGCAGAGCATCCAGGTCAAGATAATGTTATGTTCGTCTCACTTGATACTGTAAATGGACCCACCAGGCCAGATGGTTCTATGGTGGAGCTAGGCAAAACAATGAAGGAACCTGATTTTCCTCTCGAAGCATTTACAGCTTGGAAGCAAGATCAGGTACAACTGGCTGAGGATGAAGTAACCGAGTGGTTGGCACGCTACATCGAGGCAGTCTATGGTTCGAGTGACAGCATTCTGCATACCACCGGTATTACAGTGATTGATATGTTGACCGATGAAAAACATCAAGCATGTTTGAAGCTGGAAGTGCCGATTGATCATGAACAACTAAGTAAAATTAAAGGTGATGCTGAAGCATCAGGTGCCGGCGTGATTCAGTACATTATTGATTACTCACCGCAAGGTTTGCTGAAGTTGCTGGCAGAACAGCGAACCAATGGCGAGTACTATCAACGTTTACAGAGTTCAGTTGCCAGAGCTTTAGAAAAGCCGCGAAAGCCAGAGCAGAGTAGCCAGCGTAGCAAAAATGCTCATGTAGGATTGTGGTTAATCACCCAGATTCAGGGTATGCCGTTTATCTATTTAGAAGATGTCCTAAAGGACGCGGCTCGTAAACGTCAGCTAGAGCCAGTATTTTAAGGCTACCCGCCAGTTCAGCTCTTTGCTAGGATTCTGTACTATGGCAAAGTTACCTCGGGCTGTTAGGAGATTAATTGAAAAATTTGAACGCTTGCCAGGCGTAGGTCCGAAATCTGCCCAAAGACTAGTTTTTTATTTACTCCACAATCCTGATGCTGAACTAGAAGACTTTGCTGATCGATTGCTAGATTTGAAGCGCAGTACTGTTTTGTGCAGCTTTTGTCATAATATTAGTGAAACCGATCCCTGTGAGATTTGTGAAGATCAAAATCGTGACGAAACAACGCTCTGCGTAGTGGAGCAGCCACTCGACTTGCTGGCTATTGAACGATCTGAGCGTTTTCAAGGGAAGTATCACGTACTCCATGGCTCAATTTCACCACTGAATAGAGTAGGACCCGATCAACTGTACTTGCGTGATATTAGCCGTCGTTTAGAACCAGTTAAGGAGCTAATTTTTGCTACAAATGCGACTATGGAAGGTGAAGCCACCGCTTTATATATCATCGAACTACTGCGTCAGCAGTATGCCGGTGGCGAGTTGCCGTTCAAGGTCACACGAATTGGTCACGGCTTGCCAATTGGAGCCGATATTGAGTATGCCGACGGAGTGACGTTAGCTCGCGCTCTTGAAGGCCGACGGGCGATGTAAGAATTTGGTAATAAAGAATTCAATTTTCATCCTTCAAAAACCCTGATTCAACCTCAATCTTTGATTAATTGATCAAGCTTTATAGCGTTTGATTCTCCGCGTTCACTTTGCTAGAGTTATAACCAGTAACGACACATGTCGTTATACATATATCCCTTATTCTCTGTATCACACAGAGGCATGGGATTTTTTTGGTCCTCACTTGCCTAAGGCGCCATGGCTTACGAGGACAGAAAGGAGCTATATGGAAGTCATTGTGACCTCCAAATCTCTCCCAGTTACAAAGGCCTTGCAGGCTGCTGCGGTGCGACAAGCCCGCCGTTTACTGCGTATGGGTCGAAAAATACTACGCGTGCGTGTTTCCTTCGAGGCAGTTGCCCGAAAGAAAAATGACACTCATGCCATGGTAGTCCAATATCATGTGGAGATGCCAGGCAAGGATGTGGTTGTTAAGCGCAGAGCGCGTGACATCTATGAGGCATTGGTTGACGCGGCCGCACAAGCTGGCCGTCAAGTACGTAAGGCGAAGGAGAAACGCTTGTCAAGCAGGCGGGGGTATCGGCCGGTCTTTGCCCAAATTGAGTTATAGCCAAGAAGCTGGTATGGTTGAGTAATCATGAATGATACTCAACCACCTACACCAGCAGCTACAGGGGGCAACCAGCCGCAAAAAAGTCCGCTCGATATCTTAGAAGAAATTCTGAAAGAAAATCAAGCTCAGCCTCAGCCGGATGCAGGTACTACCAACCCTGCACCGGCTGAAGCTACTTTGCCCGCGGCAGAGCCCGCAGGCCCTTCAGCTGCGGAGCAAGAAGCACTAGTTGAAGCACAGATGCAAGAAAACTCGGTGGCAGATAAAGCAGCTTTTGATCAAAAATTAGCTGAGTTGCATCAAGCAACTCAAGATTCATCCACTGAAGTAAGTACTACGTCCTCAGAGTCTTCAGCAGAACCAGGTTTTGAGATCAAGCAGTTATCACATACTAAAATTGCTGAGTAATCAATCACTATGCAAAAACCTTCTGCCCAAGCTCGTCCCCATGGTGGTTTTAACCAAGGTCTGGGTAACTTCAATGAACATCTAGATGAGAATGCACTCCACGCCGCCTCACAGCAGAAGGCTTTGGCCCAACAAGGATCGACAGCTACCGGTCAAACACCTCCACCGGGGAATGCTCCAGGAACTCAGCCAGCCGCAGAACCGCGTGATGTGGGAAGCATTTCGGAAGAGTTATTGACCCGGCCAGTTTCAGATATTAAGGAGGAGTTATCGGCGTTTGTAGATATCAATTTGCTCCTCGGGCTTTCTTATGAAGATGATCCAGAGACACAGCAAAAAAAGCAACAGCTCCACCAACGAATGCAAAAACTGACGGCTGCCGAGCAAGAACGAACACATCAGCTATATCAAGAAAAAATGCAGCGTAAGCGTCAGGATGAGGAGGAAGCACTCCAGCGAAAGCAACAACAGCAAGCAGCTGCGGCTAACACGCTAGTAGTACCGACAGGGAAGAGCGATGGTGCTGTTGGACCAGGCGGCACTGGTAAGCAGCGGGCAGCTCAAAAACTACAACAAGATCGCCAAACACTCGGTGGTCCACAAAGCGCGAATTAATCATTACTTGCTAGTGGAGAGCAAATTACCCATGCTTTATCATCGCTTCGGAGTTAAAATAACTGGACTCCAAGGTTTTTATGCGTTTATATAACACACTTACCCGCCAAATCGATGACATCATCCCGTACACCCCCGGCCAGATTGGGATGTATGCCTGTGGCTTTACTGTCTATGACTTCACCCACTTGGGGCACTTACGCAAATACACCATGGATGATGTGTTGCTAAGGATGTTGCGTCACGAGGGTTTGGAAGTAACATTTGTAGAAAACGTGACCGATGTGGGTCACTTAACTTCGGATAGCGATACGGGGGAAGACAAGTTGGAAAAAGGAGCTCGTAAATACAAAAAAACACCGTGGGAAGTTGCCAAAGAGTTCGAAGCCTATTTCTGGCGATCAATGGCAGCGATGGGTAATCATAAACCTGATGTGATATCTAGAGCCACCGAACATATTCCTCAACAGTTATCACTTGTGCAACAGTTAGAGGCCAAAGGTTTTACCTACGTGATTGAGGGAGATGGTGTCTATTTTGATACCTCAAAGCTCGATGATTACGGCAAACTGGCGCAGATTGATATTGAACAGTTGAAAGAAGGTGCCCGGATCGAGAGAATTCCCGGCAAGAAAAATGCTACTGATTTTGCCCTCTGGAAATTTGAAAGACCTGGCGAGAATCGTGCCATGGTTTGGCCAAGCCCTTGGGCCGAACGTAGTTTTCCTGGCTGGCATGTAGAGTGTAGTGCTATGGCAATGGAGTACTTGGGAGAGCAGTTTGAGATTCATACCGGCGGAATTGATCACATAAATGTGCATCACACCAATGAAATTGCTCAGTCAGAAGCTGCGACTGATAAGAAACCCTTTGTGAAGTACTGGGTACATCATAACTTTTTGCGAGTAGATGGTGAAAAAATGAGTAAATCACTGGGTAATTTTTACACCATTGATGACGTGGAGAAAAAAGGCTTTAGCCCAGCGGCTCTGCGCTTACTATTCCTGACTTCTCATTATCGGAGCGAGCTTAACTTTACCTGGCAAAACTTAGAAGGTTTGCAGAAGACATACGACAAATTTGTCCGTCAATTACTAAGCTTCAAGCAAGAAACAGATAGAACAGTGCTGTCTCCCGAAAAACTAGCTCAAATAGAGGAGTACAGCCAACGCTTTTACTCATTATTGAGTGATGATTTAAAAACCCCGGAAGCCATCACTATTCTTTGGGAAGTCGCCAAGTCTAATCTACCAGGTATGGATAAGTACGATCTTATTATAGATTTTGATGAGATTTTAGGTTTGCAGTTAGCCAAGGCAGTAGACGCAGCTACCTCAGAAAATGCAGCCACTGCTCCAGCTGAGATACTGTCTTTATTAGCTGAGCGCGACGCCGCGCGAGCAGCGCAAGATTGGGCAAAGGCAGATCAAGTGCGTGATGAGTTGGCCATCAGTGGCTATAAAATCCTTGATACGGCTGAGGGATCGGTCGTAGAAAAAAGTTGATAACGCCACTAATAGTGGTACTATCGTAAGTAAGGAGCTTTATGCTGGTTTCACCCAAAAAAATTGTAAGTCTGACTTTAGGCCTGATTGCCACTACTGTTGTAGTATCTTTAGCCGCAACTACATCTTTAGCTCAAAGTGATACTGCTACTCCGACGCTTTCAGTTACAAGTACTGGTCCACACTTCTTCAGTGGCGAATCCGTTGTCATTACAGAGGATTTAGTTGGTGATGTGTACGTGGCTGGTGGCTCAGTTAGAATTGACGGCATTGTTGACGGTGATGTCTTAGCCGCTGGCGGGAGAGTAGTCATTAATGGTGAAGTTACTCAAGATATTCGTGCCACAGGCGGCACCGTAGAGTTACATGGTTACGTGGGGCAAAACGTCACGCTCGCCGGTGGTGAAGTCACTATCGCTGATGAAGCAACAATTAATGGTTCAGTGGTAGTAGCAGGCAGTAAAATTAACGTGAATGGCCCAGTGGCCGGTAATGTGTACGTTGCCGCTGAGACTGCAGCAGTGGCTTCAATTATTGGGGGAGATATTACTTTTCATGGAGATAAGCTGAGCTTGGAACCAACAGCAAGTATTGCTGGCAACTTAACCGCCACGGTCAATAATGACTCGTTAGTTCCGGTAGATGCCTCGATTGCGGGTGAGCGAATGGTGAGCGTCAGAGAGCAAAATGATGAGACCACCGAAAAAGCCTTTATGGCTGGAGCCGCGGGCTTCGGTGTACTGGCTTGGCTTAGTAGCCAGTTAGCGGCAGCAGTAGTACTGTTTTTATTTCCTCGAGCTGCAGCTACAACGACTCAAGCAGTACTACAGTCACCAGCTGCCAGCTTTGTTTGGGGAGTGGTGGCCTTAATTTTACCGCCAATCTTAGCCGTCCTCTTGATGATAACCGGCATCGGTCTATCACTAGGCGTTTTGTTACTGTTGCTCTATATCATAATCTTATTATTAGCTGATATGGTGGCTGGCTATGCTCTAGGAAAACGACTGCTGCAGGGACAAAGTGGAGTCATGAGCAATAAGTATCTACAGTTGGTAGTTGGTATGTTGCTTTTATCAGCGTTACTGCTGATCCCAGTCTTAGGTTGGATTCTGAAAGCAGTTGCTTTCATCATTGGTCTAGGTGGTTTAGTCACAGCGCTAAAGTCTGTTACGTCTACTTTTGAGGGCTCCTCACCGGTAGTCGTGGTTACTCCTCAGCCAGCTAGTTTTACAGTCTCTAAATCAACTCGGGTTACAAAGCGTCAGAAAAGATCATGACAGCAGGCGTAGATTATATTGGGGTCGGAGTGGGGGCGTTGATTTTTAATGATCAAGGACAATTTTTGATGGGTCTACGTGGGCCTGCGGCCAAGAATGAACAGGGTAGATGGGAAATTCCTGGGGGAGCAGTTGAGTTTGGTGAGACATTAGAAGCTGCACTGATACGGGAAATACTCGAGGAGATTGGCGTAGAAATTGAGATCAAGCAGCTACTGCATGTCAGTACTCACTTACTACCTGCCGAAAAACAGCACTGGGTTTCGCCAACTTATCTTTGTCACATCAAAAGTGGGCAGCCCCGTCGTTGTGAGCCAGACAAATGCCAGGAACTACGATGGGTGAGCATTGAAGAAGCCGCCTTACTGCCCTTATCAATAGTGACTGCCTCTGATATTGAGTATCTAATTAATCATCCTGAGTTGAAGCTTGTATAATAAGGCTATGAAAAAACTAACTCGTCCTAAAAATGGTAGAAAAGTAGCGGGAGTTGCATTAGCGATCGCCAATTATCTGAGTATTGATGTGACAGTAGTCAGAATTATTTGGTTACTCTTGTTTTTACCGGGTGGCCTTCCAGGCTTAATTCCTTATCTTGTGTTGTGGATTGCTGTTCCTGAGAGTGAGTAAGCACTTCCTATGAGCTCCGCCACAGCTTCCCCACAGATTACCTATATCTCTGATGATCAGTTGCGATGGGAACGGCGAAAGCGGGGACGTACTTTTATATTTATTGATCAACATGGTAGAGAAGTATCACCTGAACATCAAGCTCGATTACGAGCTTTAGTTATTCCACCTGCCTGGAAAGAAGTACGTTTAGCCAGTAAACCGGCCGCCCACATTCAAGCAGTTGGTTACGATGCTAAAGGTCGAAAGCAGTATATCTACCATTCTTTATGGACTGCTCAACAGCAGGAAGCTAAGTTTGATCGGATGATCAGATTTGGGGAGATACTCCCCGATGTGCGAGCCGAAATTGCTGCTAAGATGCGACAGAGAAACCTCACACCCGATAAAGTGCTCAGTACAGTCGTGTGGCTACTTGAACACACTTTTATTCGAGTAGGCAACTCCACCTACGCCAAAACCAATAAATCATATGGCTTAACCACCTTGCGCGAAAAACATGTGACGCTTGAAGATGGTCAAGTCAATTTTTCGTTCAAGGGAAAAAGTGGTGTTTTTCATGATGTAGAAATCACCAACGCTCGTGTGGCCAAGATTATTCAACAGTGTATTGAGTTGCCAGGGTATGAAGTGTTTCAGTATCTTGATGAGGATGGTCAGCGGAGAGCTGTTGATTCACAAGCAGTAAACACTTTTCTGAGGGAGTTAACGGGCGAGGACTTTACTGCCAAAGATTTTCGAACTTGGGGTGGTAGCTCACTAGCCGTAGCGGCTCTGTGTGAAGCTGGTGACTTTACCACTGAAAAAGAAGCCAAAAAGAAAATCGTGCAGGCCGTTAGAACTGTCTCCCAGCATCTACGTAACACACCTGCGACGTGCCGCGCGTACTACATCCATCCCTCGGTGTTAACTGCCTATGCTGAACAGAAGCTACTACCGCATTTCGCGGAGTGCAAAGAGTGCTACTCGAGAGAAACCTGCCGCTTACCATTACTTGAGTATGCTACCTGGACCTTACTTAAAGCGTAGCTTTTTCCTGAAATAGGCCAAGAAAAAGCCGTGGTATAGAAACACGGCTTCAAAAAAAACAAACGGACGAAGTGTAGCTAGTCGGCATCCCATCCCCCCAGGGGGGAGAAGGAAATTGGCAGCTCAGTCATGAGCTGCGGTGGGGCCGGCACCGCAATTGCGGTCGGCTGGTCGGTGACCACTGCCGGCGTAAAGCCGGGGAGCAGCGACAAGATGAACATTAGACCGATCAGGGCAAAGAAGCCCAGACCGATTAGTCCGAGTACTACTTCTTCTGGCAGGGTTGCCAGGCTGATCCGTGGCAGCACATGGATGTGCTGCTGGAATTGGGTCTGGGGACGAATACCTTGGCCCATGATACTCTCCTCGGCCAGCTGGCCAATACACTATCCGTTAGTTAATGCACGTCCTCGAGGTGGCTGTAAAACAGCACGCCAAGGACAACAACACACCTATTATAATGCATTGTCCTATAACATTCAATATGTTGCTGGTGTGTATAGAATGATCAGGAAAACTGCAGGATTAGCTCAATAGGTTATAATCGCCTTTATGAGTTTATCTATTGCCATTGTCGGTTTTCCTAATGTGGGTAAGTCCACTTTATTTAATGCTTTATTGAAGCAGCAAGTCGCCTTAGCTGCTAACTATCCCTTTGCCACAATTGAACCAAATACCGGTATCGCGCAAGTACCCGATGATCGTTTGGCGGTATTGGCACAAGTAGTCAATACTACCGTCATCAAGCCCGCCACTGTCGAGTTTGTCGATATTGCTGGTTTGGTCAAGGGAGCCAGTCAGGGAGCGGGACTGGGTAATCAATTTCTATCGCACATTCGCGAAACCTCAGCCATTTGTCACGTCTTGCGTGCCTTCACCGATGCAGATGTCATTAGAGAGGGAGCAGTTGAGCCAGCTGAAGATCTTGCGATCATCCGGATGGAGCTCCAACTGGCAGACTTAGCCACCCTGGAGAAGCAAAAAGAGCCAAAAGGTATGGCGAAACCAGAGGAGAAAGAGCGCTGGCAAGTCGTGACCCACTTCAAAAAAATCATTGAAGATGGTGAAATGTTGAGTAAGCAGTCACTGACAGCGGAGCAGAAAACAGTAGCTCAAGAACTCAACTTGCTCAGTATTAAACCAGAAATAGTTGCTCTAAATGTCAGCGAAACAGAGCTAGGCAAAGCCGATGCCTTAGTGGCAGAATTAGCACCAAAACTTCAAGTCGCACCAACTCAAATTGTGGTGATCAGCGCCAAGATTGAGAGCGAGCTAGCTTCTTTAGACGAAGCAGATCAAGCATTATTTCTTGAGGAATTAGGACTCAAGAATAGTGGTTTAGAGCGCTTAGCTGCTGTAGCTTATAGCACTCTTGGTCTGCAAAGTTTCTTGACTGCTGGTGAAGTGGAAGTTCGGGCCTGGACTATCTCCAAAGGTATCTCAGCACCAGAGGCCGCTGGCGTGATTCACACTGACTTTACCAAAAAATTTATCAAAGCCAACATTGCCAGTTACCAAGATTTTGTGGAGTTCAATGGTTGGAAGGGTGTCAGAGAGTCAGGCAAGCTTCGTATGGAAGGCCGCGACTACATCATGCAAGAAGGCGATATCGTAGAGTTTGCTATTGGAGCCTAGTTTTCAGCGCACTTCCAGATGTGGTATACTACCAAAGTTGATTTACCTTGCTCTCGTTATTTGGCGAAAGTATCCAATTACTCTAGGTAAACGTAAAGGAGATTTTTATGGCTAAAACTAAAGCCAAACCCGCCGCCGCAAGCGCGAGCACTTCACCAACTCGAAAGTACGAGCTGACATATATCATGCCAACTACGTACACAGATACAGAGTTGAATGGTTTCAAAAAAGAGGTCGAAGCTCTGATCACTAAACACAGTGGTAAAGTTGTCGGTGCTGAAGACTGGGGCAAAAACAAATTAGCTTACAAGATTAAGCACCATGGCAAGTTGCTTGGTGACGGCATCTATACTCACGTGTTGGTATCTTT
The DNA here is from genome assembly GCA_030855135.1 of bacterium. GTDB lineage: Bacteria > Patescibacteriota > Microgenomatia > UBA1400 > PJMF01 > JALYRS01. Next base: position 33,144 of record JALYRS010000003.1, read on the forward strand.
TTCGGCAGACTCAGCTCAAGAATTTGAGAAAGAAATGTACCGGTATGCTCACAATGTTCGCCATTTATTTTTAGTTAGCGACGATGCACAGAAAGCAGCAACTCCTCAGGAGTAAAGCTAGATGTTAGATAAGGTCGTATACTAAAGAAATAAAGAAAGGTTTACATGTCAACACGTTCACTTAACAAGGTCCAACTCATCGGTAACTTAACCCGAGATCCAAACTTACGGTACACGCCAAACAGTACAGCTGTATGTTCTTTTAGTATTGCTACCAATCGTACCTGGACGCCAGCCGATGGGGGAGAGAAGCAAGAAAAAGTTGAGTACCATAACATCGTAGCTTGGTCAAAATTAGCTGATATCTGTGGCCAGTTACTGCACAAAGGTGACAAGGTCTATGTTGAAGGACGT
>JALYRS010000038.1 GCA_030855135.1 bacterium
GTTTGTTGCCTCAATAAAATTCAACTACAATCTCTAGTAGAAAAGGCATAAATATGACTGAGAATGACACCATGAATGAAGCACCAAAAGCAAAAAGTCCTATCATCCCGGCTGTGATTATCATCGCCCTAATTACCGTTTTAACGGTTGGCGTGGCCGCTTTTCAAAATAGTAATGAGGCTGCCAGCACAGTAGAAGACAGTAACACCACTGCCTCAACTGCACCAGCTGCCAGAATGGTAGACCCAGCCGCATCCCCAATCTCTGATACAGGCGTAATGGAGTCAGTTTCTGGAGAGTACAGAGATGGTACGTACGAAGTTGAGGGTAACTACACTTCACCTGGTGGACCAGAAAGCATAAAGGTCGAGTTAACACTGCAAGATGGGATCGTCATCGATTCAGCAGTTGTGTCATTAGCCGAACGACCGCAGTCAGTTAATTTTCAGGGAATTTTTGTTGAGAACTACAAAGAGTTTGTCGTGGGCAAAAGTATTGATGAAATTGAGCTGACAACTGTCTCAGGCTCATCTCTAACTCCAAAAGGCTTTAATGATGCTGTCGAAAGAATTAAAGCTCAAGCTCAAGTATCTTAAATGATAGCTGCTCGATCGTCAGTTACCTTTGATGCTATTGGAACAAAGTGGCAGATAAGATTATTACAAGAGATTACTGCACAAAATAAAGCCAGTTTGTTCACAAAGGTAACTGATAGAATCGAGCTGTTTGACAAAGCTTACTCCCGATTTCGCAGCGACTCTCTCGTGACTAAAATCTCACAAAGTGCTGGTAAGTATACCTTTCCGGACGATGCTCTCCCCCTCATTAATCTTTACCAAGAACTGTATCAACTGACTGATGGCATCTTTACCCCTCTTATTGGTTCGGTAATGGAAAGTGCTGGTTATGACGCACAGTACTCACTCCAGCCAAGCCAGATGAGCTCACCGCCATCATGGGCGGATGTAATTCAGTACTCACATCCTCAGTTAAGCATGAAGCGGCCCCATATGCTTGACTTTGGTGCGGGTGGCAAAGGATATTTAGTTGATTTAGTAGCCGAAGTACTGGTGACGAATGGTGTGACTTCATTTTATATAGACGCGAGCGGTGACGTCCTTCACCAAGATGAGACAGATCTAGAAATTACGGTTGGACTGGAGCATCCAGGTAACCCTCGAGAGGTCATCGGTGTGGCTCGGTTGAGTAATCAAGCCATTTGTGGCTCAGCCGGAAATCGAAGAACTTGGGACATCTACCATCACATTATAAATCCTAAGACACTTACTTCCCCTCAAGAAATTTTAGCAGTCTGGGTGATAGCAAATAGTACGTTATTATCTGACGTATTGTCTACTGCTCTCTTTTTTGTATCGCCAGAGTTGTTATTGAGCAGGTATACTTTTAAGTACTTACTCATTAACCAAGATTACTCGATCACAAAATCTGATGACTTTCCAGCTGAACTATACACATCAGGTAGTTAGTAAGAGGAGAAGATAATGGTACGTTTCATTGATTCATTTTTAAACTCAATCACCATGTACCGGCTGGTACTTAATTCGTTGCTCATAATTGCTTTGATGGCGATCATTTATGGATTCCTGGGCATGTATGCTGTGTCAGGTGTACAGATGATTTTGTCGCTGCTGGTTATTTTACTTGCTTGCCAAGTTAGTAACTATTTTTTTGCGAAGCTTTTTACTGCTCAGACGAATATTGAGTCCTCAGTCATAACAACGCTTATCCTATTTCTGATTCTACCGCCGGCTCGTGAGAGTACAGATTATCTGGTACTGGCTTTAGCGGGAGTGCTTGCCATGGCATCGAAGTACGTCCTGGCCATTAATAAAAAACATCTCTTCAACCCAGCCGCTGTGGCGGTGGTTACTTTACCTTTTGTAACAAATGTAGGTGCTACCTGGTGGGTCGGCAGCAGTATTTTATTGCCAGTAGTACTACTCACTGGTCTCTTAATTGTCCGCAAGATACGTCGCTTTCAGTTATTCTTTGCCTTTATGGTCACCAGTTTGGTGACCATGGCCGCTTATGGGCTCTCGCAGGGGGTAGCACTGACTCAATTATTGCCAGAAGTAATCACCTCATGGCCGTTACTCTTTTTTGCGACAATCATGCTAACTGAGCCACTGACAACGCCACCGACTAACAAGCTGCGGGTGGTGTATGGAGGCCTGGTTGGTGTGTTGTTTGGGGCCCAATTTCACTGGGGACCGCTCTACTCTTCGCCTGAGCTAGCACTAGTGATGGGAAATATCTTTTCTTTTATCGTTAGCCCCAAGCAGCAGCTAGTACTGACCTTAAAAGAGAAAGTTAAGATTGGACAAGATATGTTCGACTTTGTCTTCGTACCGAATCAACGGCTAGCTTTTTCTGCCGGGCAGTACCTAGAGTGGACCCTGGATTACGGTAAGCCTGATATTCGCGGAAATCGACGTTACTTCACGGTGGCCTCGGCGCCCGAAGAGGAAGAAGTACGACTGGGAGTAAAAATCCCTCCTAAAGCCAGTGCCTTCAAGCGAGCTTTAGCTACATTGGAGCCAGGTCAAAGCATAGTTGCATCACAGTTGGCAGGTGACTTTACCTTACCAGAAGACGCCACCCAAAAAGTAGTTTTCATTGCCGGTGGCATTGGTGTGACGCCGTTTAGGAGCATGATTGAGTCATTATTAGCTCGGAATGAAAAGCGAGACATCGTAATGCTGTATGTTTGCTCGAGCGGTGAGGAGTTTGTGTATCAGGAGTTGTTCAAGCGTGCGGTAGCAAAGCTCGGCATCCGCGTTATCTATGTTATCACTCAAGCTAAGAATGTACCTAAAAATTGGCCGGGTCGAGTTGGATACCTGACAGCGGAAAGCATTCGATCTGATGTACCAGATGTTAGTGAAAGAAAGTGGTATTTGTCTGGACCTCAGGCCATGGTAGATGCCTATAAACGAGTGCTGGGTGATCTTGGCGTTGCTCGCAGTAGTATTAAGACTGATTACTTCCCGGGGTTTTAGATTGTAGTAGAGTTCACTTCGCGAATACTGTAAGCTCATGCAATGACCAGCCACACTCATGATCTAGGAGCCTTCACAGCCTTGGTTCTGGTATTTGTCCTCTTACCAGAACTGCCAACAGTTACTTTATTGACTGCTATTACTGCTTTTGGAGCTAACTTTATCGGTGGTCTCTTCCCCGATCTAGATCAGCAGACGAGTGACTTCTGGGATAATTTTAGACTAGGGCCGTATGTGGCGAAGTTAGTTGTGCCAGTCTTTGGCGGCCATCGACATATTTCACATTCGTTAGTGGGAGTATTTTTGGTAGGTTACGGCGCGGAGTTTTTATTGGAGTTTGTATCGAGATACGTACTATTTGAACTACAGATCGACATAATCTGGAACGCATTTATGATCGGCGTAATTTCACATCTATTTTTGGATATGTTTACCAAGGCTGGAGTGCCGCTATTTTGGCCCATTGATTGGCGAGTCGGAATACCACCAATCAAGGCGCTGAGAATTGTCAGTGGTGAGGGCATTGAGAAGTACCTAGTTTTCCCTGGATTACTTTTAGTAAATGCTTATCTCTTCATGACGTATCAGGGAAAAGTACTGGAGTTTCTGAGGCTCTACATTAAGTAACTGTGCGGGAAATCTAAATTTCCGCCGATCTTGAAAACAGAGCCAAGCCTCTCACCAGTAAAAATGCCAAGAGATAGTAAAGAGCAATGCCTAGCAAAGCTGCAGTATCCATATAGAACTCACCAGTGGTTGGTGCGGGGAAGATGCCGCGGAACGGCAAGACAAAGATACTACTGATGTTGTAGATAAAGAGGACGATGCCAGTCATGTTTGCACCTAGGAGTAAAAAGACAAAGCGAAGGGCGAGCAGTCCTGCAATCAGGTGAGCAAAGAACCAAATAACTTGGTTAACTTTAAGGAGTGTGTAGTCTTGGGTATCAATTTGATTACTGGTAGTGACGTTCTCTTGCTGGACAGTCGCTCCAGGAATTTCTTGGGTGTTCACTGTTCGGGTTACTTGTGTTTGGATCATGCTTTAACTGTACGCTAATTTAAGTAAGAAATCTGTAGGTGATTGTGTAATAAAAAAGTGAAAAATTTGACAGATATGAGGGCGCAGGTATAAATCGAGATTTTGGTGAAAAGACGGCGGCGGATATTCAGCAGCTGAGAGGTGAAGTTGCGTGAAATGTGTGATGCCCCGTTAGGATTCGAACCTAAATAAACAGCTTCAAAGGCTGCTGTCCTGCCATTAGACCACGGGGCAGACATAACTCAAGAGAGCAATTGTAACAAATTTTCCCCTAAATCTCGACTGCTGTCTGGAGTATACATGCATACCATACTTTTTCGTTGAGCTTAAAGCGAGTATGATGACCGGATGATTCCGTTCACCAAAAAACATTTAGCTCAGCCAGGGCTGCTTAAAGCAGCAGTCTATGGAGCCAACGATGGCATCGTGACCACTTTTGCCGTAGTAGCTGGTGTTACTGGAGCTGGACTCGACGCCAGGATAGTATTGATACTAGGACTAGCCAATTTAATCGCTGATGGATTAAGTATGGGGATTGGTGATTACTTGGGTGAAGTTTCAGAAGCCAAGATGGACGAAAATCGCAACACCGGTGTGGCTGCTCGGCAGTTATGGCTGACTGGTGTCATTACCTTCGCCTCTTTTATTGTTGCAGGTGCCTTACCATTACTGCCGTATATTGTAGAAGAACTGGGTGTGCCACTGCCGCTGGAGTGGCGATTGTCAGCCTCAGTTATAGCTACAGCCACGGCGCTGTTTATCGTTGGTGCTAGTCGGACAATGCTCATTGGGGGCAACTGGGTGAAAAATGGTTTGCAAATTTTACTGATTGGTTCGATTGCCGCTGGCGCCGCATATGGTATTGGCCTTGCCCTTGAAGGCTTAGCGGCTTAGGACTACATAACGGTTGAGTTGCTGAGTTTTGCCATCTGCCAAGTAAGTTCGCTCGAGCCGCGCTCCACTCTGCTCAATCACTGTTTGTAGTTCTGTTTCATCCACGTGATGACAGTAACGGATAGCTGGTGTGCCCCGTTTCCAGTCTATGAAAAAATCATTGGGTTCCAGATCTTTCGCCTGAATTTCCAGTTCTGCTGGAGCTATTAATCGCTGTGATAAAGTTGGATCGTCTTTAAACAACCAGTTGGTGAAGACAGCTTTGCCCTGGGGTTTGCACAATCTCACCATTTCTTGCACGAATGCTTGTCTTAGCGAATTTGAAGGTATATGGTGCATGACTCCAAATGCCACCACAAGATCAAACAACTCTTCATCTGGAGCAATAATTGTACTTTTATTAATTAAAGTCGTGACTATATCGAGCTGTTGCACTCGAAATGAGCTGAGTCCCGTGACAGTATGAGCTTTATGGAGTAGTTCTTGGCTTGAATCAATACCAAGATAATAAATTGTAATCTGCGGGAGTTCTTTTGACAAAAATGAGGCAAAACGAGCATTGCCACAGCCGAGATCTAAGACTCGAAAGGGAGCATTTTTGTCAGCTAATTCGGGGATGAGGGGTAGTAACTGATACCAACCTTCCCAGGCTGTCTGACGTGTGATGTCAAATTCAGGAGCGGTGGTGCTATAAAAATCCTGGTTGAGCTGATTTAAGCGCTTAATCGTGTCACTGTTCATATCACTGCTAGCCTGGTGTGAGATAATATCATCGAGTGAAATCATACCATTTCCAACATCAAGACTTTTTGGCAGAGTTGGTACCGATGTTACTAGAGCTTGATGCTCTGGACCAGCCTACCCAACGAAAAACTGAAAAGGTAATAAAACGTCACCCTAGACATGCTGGTGGTCTATTTGCGCGCGATCAAGTAGTCATGGCCTACCGGGCGCTGGCTGGCGCACATGGTATTCAGCCAGTCAGGCCAGAATTACTACGTGCCTTGCAAATGAAACCAGTGAGAACTCAGTCAGGTGTGACACCATTGACCGTATTAACAAAACCATTCCCTTGCCCTGGTAAATGTATTTTCTGCCCCAACGATATTCGCATGCCCAAAAGTTACCTAGCTGATGAGCCTGGTGCTCAGCGGGCGGAGCGAAATTTTTTCGATCCCTATTTACAAACCTACAATCGCTTGCAAGCATATAATAATACTGGCCATCCGACTGAGAAGATTGAGATTATTGTCTTGGGTGGCACATGGTCCTTCTATCCTGAGGCATATCAAATTTGGTTTATTTACGAGTGCTTCCGAGCGCTTAACGACTTTGGTGTCCGCGATGACAGGAAAGCGGTCACTGAGCGTTATGAGGCGATGGAGCAAAAGTTAAAGTCACAGCAGCAGCCATCGATGAGTAATAATCCCGAAGTAAATGAAGTTAATCTAAAGCCTTGGGAAATAGAAGGTCAGAAGCTAGATAAATCGTACAATCAGGTGGTATCTCATTTATACGTAGCTCCTGAGCGACTTGGCGGCTTTGATGCGTACCAGCGGGCGACTTGGGAAGAACTAGAAGCTCAGCATAAGATCAACGAAACTGCGGCCTGTAGAAATGTGGGCTTAGTCATAGAAACCAGGCCTGATAATATTTCTGAGTCAGAAGTACTACGAATTCGCCGGCTGGGCTGTACAAAAACTCAGATTGGTTTTCAAAGTTTACAAGATTCAGTCTTGAGCAAAAATAAACGTGGCCATGATGTGGCAGCCACTCGCCAAGCGGTAAAACTGCTGCGCCAAGCGGGATTTAAGATTCATGCTCACTGGATGGCCAATTTATATGGCTCATCAGTGGAAGCCGATAAACAAGATTACTTGACATTATATGAAGATCTGGACTTCAAGCCTGACGAGCTGAAGATTTATCCGTGCTCATTAATTGGTAGTGCCGAGTTGATGCAGTATCACGAAAAGGGCTTATGGAAGCCGTATACATACGAAGAACTGCTGGAAGTATTGGTTTTTTGTCTGCAGCACACACCAGCTTACTCTCGTTTGACACGAGTGATTCGTGATATTCCTTCAACTGATATTGTCGAAGGCAATAAACTGACCAACTTTAGGCAAATTGCTGAGCAGCAGATCGCTAAAGCTGGGTTATTCTCCCAAGATATCAGAGCTCGGGAGATTAAAAGTACCGTCTATGACTTAAGCAAAGTTAGGTTAGAAGAAGTAAAGTACGAGACAGCGGTTAGTCATGAGGTTTTTTTGCAGTATGTGGTCAATGATCCCCAAAACGAAGCCATGCCACCAAAGATTCTAGGCTTCTTGCGACTGAGCCTACCCACTGAGCAATCATTCATTCCCGAGTTAGCCAATGCAGCGATGATTCGAGAGATTCATGTCTACGGCCAGGCTGCTGACCTAGCCGACAAATCAGGCAGTCATGTGCAACATCTGGGCTTTGGTAAAAAATTGATTCAGCGTGCTTCTGAAATAGCCCAAGAAAATAACTTCAAACAGTTATCAGTCATCTCGGCCATCGGGACGCGAGAGTACTATCGACAACGTGGTTTTACCGACGGGCCGCTCTATCAGCACATCGCAGTAACCCCCGCCAAGTAGCTTTCTCCCCACTCTCGTATCCAACCAGTACCGACTCCCGGAGTCTTCTCGAGTTCGCTTAAACTCTGTGGATTAAGTAACGTCAGCCAGTGAGCTTGGTTATTGCTCAGGATACATGAGGGTAGCCGATGATAAGTATGGGCATTTTTTCTCAACCAGTGCTGAATCACCGAGTATTGAGTAGCCTCTGTACTTTGCCTATCTTGCATAACTGGTACACAGACATCGCAGCTCTGACACGGTGCGGGAAACCCTTCACTGAAGTACGACAATAGCAGTTGATGTCGGCAGACTCGCTTTTCAGCATATTTTTTCATAGCAGTTAGTTTTTGCTCTGCCCTGATATTCTTTTCAGTACCCTTTTTATCCCTAATAAAGTGTTCCGCGATACTCAACGAGCCAGGGTAATACAGTAACTGACACTCGGCAGGCAGTGCATCACGGCCCGCTCTCCCCGCTTCCTGATAATATGCCTCGATGCTGGTGGAAGGATGATAGTGGAGCACAAAGCGTACGTTCGGCTTATCGATACCCATACCAAAGGCGCTGGTAGCAACTATGACTGGTAATGCATCAGCAATAAATAACTCTTGAACTCTCGAACGCTCGGTAGCAGGTAGCCCACCATGATACGCCGCAACTGGTGTGGCGAGGATGGAGTAGTAATTTATGATGGAAGTTAGTTGTTCGGCAGCAGCGCGAGTTAAGACATAAATAATGCCAGATTTTCCCTGATAATGTTTTAACCACCATAAGGTGTAGAAAAGATGTTGTGCAGTAGTTAATATTTTTTGCACCGAAAAGGATAGATTGGTTCTGTGAAACGTGCTGTGAAAAACTTGCGGAGCTATCAAGTGCAGTGAGGTACAGATCTCGCCCACTACCCTTTCAGTAGCCGTAGCAGTAACCGCTAGTATGGGTGGACGTCGGGGTAAAACACTACACCATTGTGAAATGTAAAGGTAGGCCGGACGGAAGTCATGACCCCACTGACTAATGCAGTTAGCTTCATCAATTGCGACGAGCGAAATGGTAAGAGTAGCGCACATTTGTATAAACCGCTGCTGCTGCAGTCGTTCTGGTGAGACATAGATGAATTTGAAGGTATTGGCACGTATCGCCCGTTCGATCTTCAACTGCTCATTGGCTATGATAGTACTATTCAAACACGTGGCGGTGATGCCCTTTTGAAGCAAAGTTGTGACCTGATCGCTCATCAATTAGATTAGTGGTGAGACCACTATAGTGATGCCGGGCAGTATTAATCCAGGTACCTGAAAGCAGATTGATTTACCACCCCCCGTGGGCAACAGAGCCACGGTGTCGTTCCCTTCTAAGATGCTGGTAATGATGCTTTTCTGTGTCGAACGAAACTGGGAGTACCCCCACCAACGAAGTAACACCTGTTCTGGCTGCATGCGGTATGTGTACCACTCGTTTATGTCACCAAGTGTAGTGCAAACTGTTGATATACATTGATATAAATTGAGTAGTATTGATGTAAAAACAAAATTCTCTCAAATTAGCAGTCAAAACTCTAGACTGCTAATATTAACCCTAAAAAATAAATAACGATGTATCAATCTAATTTTGAGTACACTTTAAAGCATTTTGTCGACAGTAGCCAGGATAATGATATTATTTGAATGTATTTGATATATTTACTTACGTTGAAGTGTGAAGATTACTTTTTTTTAGTAATGTACTTGGTACCCTTTAAAGAGTCTGGCAGTAGGTCGTTGTCTCCATACATTTCGTAGTTCTTTCCGTATCCAAGTTGTTTCATCAGCTTGGTGGGCGCGTTACGAAGCTCTAAAGGAATAGGTAGATTACCATGTGCTTTAACATCTGCCAAGGCTGCAAAAAATGCGTCATATGATGATCGATCTTTTTGGCATTGAGCTAAGTACGCCACACCGTGAGCGAGGCTGATTTGTGCTTCCGGGTAGCCTACCTTCATCACCGCATCAAAAACTGCATTGGCCACTACTAAAGCAGTGGGCGCGGCCAGTCCAATGTCTTCACTAGCAAAGATGACCATGCGACGGGCAATGAACTTGGGATCCTCTCCACCCTCCACCATTCTAGCTAAGTAGTAAAGTGCGGCATCAGTGTTACTCGCTCGCATAGATTTGATGAAAGCACTAATAGTGTCATAGTGTTCTTCTCCCCCTTTGTCATAGCGAATTTGATTGCTTTGGAGGGCCGACTTAATCGATTCTAAGTCAAGTGATTTGTACAGTTGAGAAGCGTTGTCTAAGGCTGTTAGGACCTTGCGAGCATCACCATTGGCATAGGCAATAAGCCAGTTGCGGGTCTCGACAGTCATCGGTGTCTTACCGGCTATAGGCCTTAATTCCCGCACTGCCCGATCGATGATCTCACCGAGCTCTGTTTCCTCAAGTTGCTTGAGGACAAAAACGCGACATCTTGATAATAATGCTGGAATAACTTCAAAACTAGGATTCTCGGTAGTGGCACCGATCAAAATAAGGTCACCCATCTCGACAAAGGGCAGTAGATAATCCTGCTGTGCCTTGTTAAACCGATGAATTTCATCGAGAAAGAGCACTGGAGCCAATGGATTAAGAGGCAATGTTTGAGTGACAATGTCTCTAATATCTTGTTTGCCAGCCGAGACTGCTGATAACTCGAAGAAAGGATGCTCGGTTTGGGTGGCCAGGATTCGCGCTAGCGTAGTTTTGCCTACGCCTGGCGGGCCCCAGAAGAGCATCGAGAATAGTTTTCCCTGCTCGATGGAGACTCGTAAAGGTTTGCCTGGACCGACAAGATGGGACTGGCCTATAAAGGTTTTTAATGAGTCAGGGCGAAGCTGGGCAGCTAAAGGTTGCATAATAGCCTATAGCCTATCAGAACCTATAGATTTGGGAAAGGTTTGGTTTTACTCGCTTTTGGATGCGTGAAAATTGGTGTAAACGGAATTCTTTAGCTCTTCAGTAACAGTCAGCCTCATTAAACCTAACAGTGGGGAGCCATAGTAGAGTTCAGTATCGAGTGGTGAGAGCAGAATTAAGGCAGTTGTAGCTAGATCTTCCTCACCTTTGACCTTGAGATACTTGGCAGCTGCTTTGTTACCGGGAGTGATAGCTGATTCGAGTGTTGTTACGAGCTCAGGCGTTACTTGGCCGGCTGGATTGGTAACGGTCCAGTGAGGTGTGAGTGAGTCGATAGCTTCTGAGCTCACGGCTGCTCTTTGGCGTACACCATCATAGATGCCTAGATCGAAGGCCCATTCTTGCTTGATAAATGTCTCGAGTGAGGTATCCCCTATAATAGCGCGAAAGGGAGGTTTTAGTACCTTGTCAAATGTAGCATGATCAACCTTATCACCCACTGGTTTACTCAAGAAGGCACGCTGTTTATCGGTAATAGTCACCCCATTCTCAATTACGGTC